>DASYZR010000009.1 GCA_035945995.1 bacterium | reverse complement strand
GGACCCGCCGGCACCGCGGGCCGCGAATTTCTGCTGGACCGGCCGGTGCTGTCGATCGGGCGGCGGGCGGACCAGGACATCGTCCTCGACGATCCCAGCGTCAGCCGCGCGCACGCCCGCATCCATGTGACGGGGGGCGCGGTCACGGTCGAGGATCTCGGCAGCACCAACGGCACGACGCTGAACGGCCGGCGGCTCGGCCGCGACCGCGCTCCGGTGCAGGACGGCGATCGCCTGCAGGTCGGCAACGCGCTGCTGGAGTACCGGGGCGCACCGTGAACGCGACGCCGCCGCTGCTGATCCTCGTCCTCCGGTATGCCTTTCTCGCCGCCCTCGTCGTTTTCGTCGCCCGCGTGCTGCGCGCGGTCCTGGCCGATCTCGAGACCCGCACGGCCGGTTCGCCCTCGCGGGCGGTGCTGGTCGTCGAGGCTCCGGTCGCGGCCCGGGGCCGGGAGTTCCTGGTGGCCGGCGAAGCGACGGTCGGCCGGGCCCCGGGCTGCGCGATCGTCTTGTCCGGCGAGTACGTGTCCGCGCACCACGCGCGGCTCTTTGAACGCGCGGGGCGCGTCTGGGTGGAGGATCTTCGCAGCACGAACGGCACGTTGTTGAACGGCCGGCGCGTGCGCCGGCCGGTCGCGATGCGCGCCGGCGATCGTCTGAAGATCGGCGAGGTGGTGCTCGGCCTGCGGATCGACGCGGCGCGGGATGTGGCGGCGTTGCCGTCCGCCGTCTGGGCCGACGGGGAGGACCGCGAATGAGGGGGTTCGCGGCCCGGGGCGCCGGCGTGAGCGAGATCGGCCGCGTCCGCGAGACGAATCAGGACCGGATCCTGCTCCGGGATCGCCTGGTGGGCGGGACCGCCCTCTACGCGGTCGCGGACGGCCTCGGCGGGCACGCCGCCGGCGGCGAGGCCAGCGCGGTGGCCGTCGAGTCGCTCGTCCGGGAAGTGCCGGCGCTGCTCGAGCGCGGCCTGGCGCCGTCGGAAGCGCTCGCGCTGGCCGTCCGCCGGGCCAACGCCGACATCAACGCGCAGGCCGCTTCGCCGGAGCGCGCCGGCATGGCGACGACGTGCACCGCGATGCTGGTCGCGGGGCCGGCGGCGATCCTGGCGCACGTCGGCGATAGCCGGGCGTACCTCCTGCGCGGCGCCGAAATCCGCCAGTTGACCACCGATCACTCGGTCGTCGCGGAGCTCGTCCGGCACGGAACGCTATCGCCCGCGGCGGCCGGCGGGCACGCGCAGCGGCACGTCCTCACGCGCGCGCTCGGGACGGAGCCCGACGTGCAGGTCGACGTGCTCGCCGTTCCCCTGCGCGCCCGCGACACGCTGCTCCTGGCCAGCGACGGCCTCCACACGGCCGTGCCCACGGACGAAATGGCCGCGGTCATCCGGACGACGCGCGACGCCGGCGAGGCGTGCCGGGTGCTCGTCGGGTTGGCGAACGCGCGGGGCGGCACCGATAACGCGTCCGCCGTCATCGTGCGGGTCCGCCCGCGCTGGATGGACCGCGTCGCGCGGGTGTTGGCCGCCGCTGCGCTGGCGGCGTTCATCGCCGGCGGCGCGGGCGCCTACCGTCTCGAGCACGCCTACTTTCTCGGCGTGACCGGCGGCCGCGTCGCGGTGATGCGCGGCATGCCGGCCCGTCTGCTCGGCGTGCCGTTGTTCAGCGTCGTCCGCGTGACCCCGGTCGCGGTCGGCCAGATCGCGCCCGCGTACCGGCCGCGGCTGCTGCAGGGCATCCCCGCCCGCGATCCCGGCGACGCGGAGGCGCTTTTGCAAGACTTGCTCCACCGGCCTTGACGATGGCCACGCCGACTCGACCCGCATCCGCCGCGCTGCCCTGGAGCGCGCGGCGCGACACCGAGCGCGGTCTCCTCGCCGCGGCCGGCGGCCTCGGCGCCTTGGGGCTCGTCGCGGTGCACCAGGCCGCGTACGCGGCGGAAACTTGGACTCCGGTGATCGCCGGGGTGGTCGCGCTGGCGGGATTCCTGGTCGTCCACGCGGCGCTCGTGATGGTCGACAACCGCGGTGACGAATTGGTCCTGCCGGCGGCGGCCGCGCTGTCCGCCGTCGGCCTCGTCATGATCTACCGGCTCCGTCCCGACTACGCGGTGCGGCAGGCGGCGTGGATTTCGCTCGGCCTGACGTCGCTCCTCGTCGCCCTCGGGATCCTCGGCGATCTCCGATGGGTCCGGCGGTACGCGTACGTGTGCGCGCTCGTCGGCCTGGCGCTGCTGGTGCTGACCGTCCTCGTCGGCGTGGAGCGCAACGGCGCGCGGCAGTGGCTCGTCATCGGCGGCTTTACGCTCGAGCCGGGCGAAATCGTCAAGCTGCTGCTCGTCGCCTTCTTCGCGGGCGTG
Organism: bacterium; assembly: GCA_035945995.1. Classification (NCBI taxonomy): domain Bacteria; species bacterium. Next base: position 11,651 of record DASYZR010000009.1, on the reverse strand, counting down.
CTCACCGACGCCCGCCCGCTGCTGACACTGCCGGGCCCGCGGCGCTGGCGCGCGGACCTGAGCCGCCTCGGTCCGCTGCTGCTCGTCTGCGTGGGGGCGCTGCTGCTCCTCGTCTTCCAGCGCGACCTCGGACTCGCCATGCTCTACTACGGCACCTTTCTCGTCATGCTCTACGTGGCGATCGGCCGGCCGGATTACGTCGCCGGCGGGATCGCGGCGTTCGGCGGCGGCGCCGCGCTGTGCTACCACTGGTTTGCGCACGTCCGCACGCGGGTCGATGTGTGGCTCAATCCGTGGGCGGACGCGGCCGGGCGCGGGTATCAGATCCTGCAGGGGCTGTTCGGGCTCGCCAGCGGCGGCGTCCTCGGCGCGGGGCTGGGCGGGGGTCATCCGGAGCTCATGCCGGCGTCCTACACCGACATGATCTTTCCGGCGATCGGCGAAGAGCTCGGCGCGATCGGCACCTTCATGGTCGTGACGCTCTATCTGGTGTTTCTCACCCGCGCGTTCCGCGCGGCGATCGACGCCGGCCGGCCGCTCGACGCGCTCGTCGGGGCGGGCCTCGGCGCGGCGCTCGGATTGCAGACGTTCGTGATCCTGGCCGGCAGCACCCGGTTGATCCCGCTGACCGGCGTCCCCGCGCCCTTTCTAACGTACGGCGGCAGCGCCGCGGTGAGCAATTTCATCGCCGTGGCGCTGTTGCTCGCGATTTCGGACCGCGGCGCCCGCCTGCCCCGCGATGCCGCGCCGCACGCGTAACGTCGCGCGGCTCTTTGCCGGCCTCTTCGCCGGGCTGCTGGCGTATCTGGCCGGCGTGCAGGTGATTTGGGGCCCGCAACTCGCCGCGTCCCCGCAGAACCCCCGGCTCGAGCTCGCCGCGGAACGGATTCACTGGGGACGGATCCTGGACCGGCGCCTGGCCGTCCTCGCCGATTCGACTGGCACCGGAGAAGCGCAGGTGCGCCGGTACCCGCAGGGCGCCCTGTTCGCCCACGTGCTGGGGTACCGGAGCCGCCACTACGGGCTCACCGGCATCGAACGCCGCTACGATCTCGCGCTGCTCGGCCTGCCGGTCACGGACCCATGGGAGGCGTTCCAGGAGGCGTTGGGACAGACGCCGCAGGGCAACGACGTGGTCTTGACCGTGGACAGCGCGGTGCAGCAGACCGCGGCGCGGGCGCTCGGCAATGTGCAGGGGGCCGTTGTGGTGCTCGACCCGCGCACCGGAGCGGTGCTGGCGCTGGTCAGCCATCCCGGGTTCGATCCGGCCACCGTCGATGCGCAGTGGGCGGCGTTGTCGCGCGACCGGTCCGCACCCCTCTACAATCGCGCGACACAGGGGCAGTACCCGCCCGGATCGTCGTTCAAGACGGTGACGTTGACGGCGGCCCTCGGCAGCGGTCGGGTGCAACTCAGCGACGCGGTGGACTGTCCGGAGGCGATCGACGTCGGCGGCGCGGCCATCCACAACTTCGAACACGAGCAGTTTGGACAGATCTCGGTGCTGCAGGCGTTTGTGGCGTCCTGCAACACCGCGTTCGTGCAGATCGGATGGCGCACGGGCGCCGCGCCGATCGTCGCGGCGGCGGGCGCCTTTGGACTCGGCCGGCCGGTGCGGTTCGACCTCCCCACGTCCGCGGGCGCAGTACCGCCGCTCCGGGACCTCGGCCGCCGCGGGCTCGCGCAGATCTCCTTCGGGCAGGGCAGCCTCCTCGTGACTCCGCTGCAAATGGCGCTCGTGGCCGCCGCCGTGGGGAACAGCGGGATCATGATGCAGCCGTTTCTGGTCTCGCAGATCCGCGGACCGGACGGCCGCATCCGCGAAACGTTCGCGCAGCGCGGAAGCCGCGAGGTCATGCCGGCGGCCCTCGCGCTCCAGTTGACGCAGGCGATGACGCAGGTGGTGCAGACCGGCACGGGCACGGCCGCGCAGATCCCGGGCGTGACCGTAGCCGGCAAGACCGGCACCGCGGAAAACCCGCACGGAGCGACCCACGCCTGGTTCATCGCATTTGCGCCGGCGGCGCGGCCGACGGTGGCGCTGTCCGTGATCGTGGAGAACGGCGGCGTCGGCGGCCAGGTGGCGGCGCCCCTCGCCCGACAGGTCCTGGCGGCGGCGCTCGCGGCGCAGAGCGCCGCCGGACTCCACCCATGATCGCGCGGCGGCTGGCGGGCCGCTACGAGGTGCAGGGGCTCATCGCCGAAGGCGGCATGGCGCGTGTGTATCGCGGCTGCCGCCTCGAGGACGGGCTGCCGGTGGCAATCAAGATTCTCCGGGAGCAGTACGCGCACAACGCCGAGTTCGTGGCGCGCTTCGAACGTGAGGCGGAGGCGGCGGAGCGGCTGTCGCATCCCCGCATGGTCCGTATCTTCGACCACGGCCGGGACGGCGACGTCCGTTTCATCGTGATGGAGTACGTCGACGGCGAGAACCTCAAGACGTACCTGCACCGCACCGGCGCCCTGGACGAGGCGCGCGTGCGGGCGATCGGCGCACAGGTGTGTGAGGTGCTCGAGTACGCGCACCGGATGGGCATCGTGCACCGTGACATCAAGCCGCAGAACATCCTCTTGACCCCGGACGGACAACTGAAGGTCGCGGACTTCGGCATCGCCCGGGCGCTCACGGCGGCGGGGATCACGGAGACCGGGACCGTGCTCGGCTCGGTCCAGTACATCTCCCCCGAACAGGCGCGCGGGCTGGGCGTCGGCTGGCGGGCGGATCTGTATTCGCTCGGCGTGGTGCTCTATGAAGCGGCGACCGGGGCGCTGCCCTTCGAGGCCGACACCCCGATCGCGATCGCGCTCCGCCACATGCACGACCCGCCGCCGCTGCCGCGGCGGGACGGCGCGCGCCTGGGGCGCGACCTCGAGGGGATCATTCTCCGGGCGCTCGCCAAGGACCCCGATCGCCGCTACCGGTCGGCGCAGGAGATGCACGACGACCTCCGCGGGCGCACGGCCCACTGGCGCACGGCCGCCGAGGCCGAGTCGACGGCGGTGGTGCGGCGGGGCGACCGCCGGGCCGGCAGGACGCCGCGCGAGGGGCGCGCCCCGCGGCCTCCCGCGCCGCTCCTCGTGGCCGCCGTGGTGCTGCTGGCCGCCTTCGGCGGCATCGCCTGGGGCTGGCATGCGCTCAACGCGTACCTGAATGTGCCCGAGGTGGCCGTGCCCGATCTGGTCGGCCGGAGCCTGGTCGAGGCGGAGACCATCGCCCGGGGCCGCCACCTCAGCGTTCAGGTCATTCAGCAGGTGAACAACGCGACGCTGCCGACCGGCGCCGTCGTCAGCCAGGACCCGTCCGCGGGAACGCCGGTGAAGGTCAACCGCGCGGTGGGCGTGGTGACAAGCCTTGGTCCGGAGATGGTCACGGTCCCGGACGTCCGCCGCCGGTCGCTCGAAGACACGCGGTTTTCGATCGAGCAGGCCCGCCTCGTGGTCGGGGAGATCCGCGAGGCGTACAACGACACGGTGCCGTCGGGGTTTGTCGTGGTGCAGGATCCCGCCCCCGGGGCGTCGGTGGCGCGCGGCACGCCGGTCAACGTCACGGTCAGCAAGGGACAGCAGGCGATCGTGCTGCCCAACCTCGTGGGCCAGTCGCTCGACGATGCGCGGCGGCGTCTCGAAGATCTCGGCGTGACGCTGCGCCAGGTGACGCAGGTGCCCCGCGACGACGTCCCCCCGGGGCTGGTGCTCGCGATGACGCCGCCGGCGGGAACACAGATCGCCCACGGCGACGCCGTCGCCGTCACGATCGCCGTGCGGCCCACCGACAGCGGCGGGGCGCCGCCGCAGCCGATCGTGACCGGGACCCCGGGGTCCGGCGGCGACCGGCGGCAGACGCATCTGCACATCATCGTGCCGGAGGGTCCGGCGCGGCAGCTCGTCCGCATTGTCGTCATCGACCAGCAGGGGGTGCGCGTCGTGTACGAGGGGACCCATCATCCCGGCGAGAACGTGGACCGCCAAGTCGTCGGGCAGGGGTATACGATTGTGCAGGTCTACATCGACAGCCGGCTGATTCAGGAGATCCGGCCCTGAGCGGTCCCCGCGGGCCCATCAAGGTCGCCCCTTCGATCCTCGCGGCCGACTTCGGCCGGCTGGCCGACGAGGTCCGCGCGGCCGCGCGGGGCGGCGCGGATCTGATCCACGTCGATGTGATGGACGGGCGGTTCGTCCCGGAGATCACGGTGGGCCCGGCCGCGGTCCGCGTCGTCTGCCGGGCCACAGAGCGGCCGGCCGACGTGCACCTCATGGTCGTCGAGCCGGAGCGGCACCTCGAGGCCTTCGCCCGCGCCGGCGCGGGCGCGATTACGGTGCACGTCGAGACCTGTCCCCACCTCTATGACACCGTGCGCCGCATTGCCGCGCTCGGCGTGCGGCCCGGCGTGGCGTTGAACCCGGCCACGCCGCCTGAACAGGCCGCTTGGGTCCTGCCGCAGGTCGCCACGGTGCTGGTGATGACGGTGGAGCCGGGTGCCGGCGGACAGCCGTTCATTCCGGGCATGGCGGCGAAGGTGGCCGCGCTCGCGGCGTGGCGCCGCGAGCGCGGCCTGGAGTTCGAGATCGCGGTCGACGGCGGCATCGGTCCGGAGACGGCGGCCTCGGTGGTGGAGGCCGGCGCCACCGTGCTCGTCGCCGGCACCGCGGTGTTCGGGGCGCCCGACGGCGTCGCCGCGGCGATCGCGAGACTGCGGGAGGCTGCCACACTCGGCGCCGGCGGGCCGACGTCGCGACCGTGACCCCCGGTGCCGACGCGGTCCTCGGCGTGCTGGTCGTCCATCCGGACTACCGCCGCCATCTGACCTCGCCCGGTCATCCCGAACGGCCGGCGCGGCTTCAGGCGATCGAATCCCGATTGCAGCGGACGCCGCTGTGGGACATGCTCCCGCGCCGGACACCCGAGCCGGTCATCGATGACGTGCTCGCGTCCGTGCACACGCGCTCGTACATCGCCCGCGTGCGGGACCTTGCCGCCTCCGGCGGCGGCGCGCTCGATCCCGACACCCCCGTGAGCCCGCCGTCCTACGCGGTGGCGCGGCTCGCCGCGGGCGGCGCCCTGGACGCGGTCGATGCCGTGCTCCGGGGCGAGGCGCCCGTCGCGATGGCGCTCGTTCGTCCCCCGGGACACCACGCCCGGCCCAACGCCGGCATGGGCTTCTGCCTGTTCAACAACGTGGCGCTCGCGGCGCGTCACGCGATCGACCGGCACGGCCTCACGCGCGTCTTCATCCTGGACTGGGACGTGCACCACGGCAACGGGACGCAGGAGGCGTTCTACCACGATCCGCGCGTCGTCTTCTGTTCGCTCCATCAGGAGGACTGGTACCCGGGCACGGGAGCCGTCGCGGAGACGGGCGAGGGTCCCGGCGAAGGGGCCACGGTGAACATCCCGCTGCCGGCCGGGATCGGCGACGGCGGGTACGCGTACCTCTGGGAGGAAGTCGTGCTGCCGTTGCTCCGCGCCGTCGCCCCGGGACTGGTGCTGATCTCGGCCGGCTTCGACGCACACCACGCCGACCCGCTCGGCGGCATGCTGCTCACCGCCGCCGGCTTCGGCCGGCTGGCGGCGCAGGTGCGCGAGGCCGCGGGGACGATTCCGATCGCGGCGGTGCTCGAAGGGGGCTACGATCTCGACGGGCTGTCGTACTCGGTGGCGGCATCGCTCTCGGGCCTGACCGGCGTGGCGTCAGAGCTGCGGGAGCCGGAAGCGGAGCTGCGGGAGGCGCCCTTCTCGGTCGCGCGCGAGCGCGCGCGGGAGGTGCGGCGGATCGCCGGTCTGTACTGGGCGCTCTGACGCCGTACGTGGTAGGCGGCCGAGTTAGGACGCACTCCCGGCGTCGCGCCGCGCGTGGTAGTCGGCGATGCCCTGGGCCGAGATCGCGAGGCGCTCCTCGAGCAGGCCGCGGATCTCCGCCGTCCAGCCGATCCCGCGCCGTGCGAGATCGGCTCGGACGTGCCGGGTGAGGGCCGCGGTGATCTCGTCCGGCGTCGCGCGGCGTCCGTCGGTCCGGCCGAACGCCGCGATCACGGGCACCTCGTGGAGGAGCCGCTCGGAGAGGGCGTCGTAGGACCGTGGATAGCGGCCGAAGTGCGAGAAGAGGATGGCCCGAGGCCGCAGCTCGCGGAGGCGCTCTGCCGACCGCAGCATCGCCTCCGGATCGAACTGATTGGGCGCGGTGTCCGCCATGACGTAATCGTCGGCGACGTCCGGCAGGCGCTCGCCGAGTTCGTCGCCGGACAACAGCGCGTCCGCGCCGGCGTCCAGGATCATGTGCTGGTGGCGGGCATGGCCCGGCGCGTCGATGAAGCGCAGCACGTGGCCGCCGCCGAGATCGAGCCGGGTACCGTCTTCGACGGCGAGGAGCCGCGATTCCGGTACCGGCTCCGGCACGCCGAAATACGTCTCGAGGTGCAGCCCAAAGACGGCGCGGGCCCCGGCGATGAGCCGGCTTGGATCGACGAGATGCCGGCTGCCCCGCGGGTGCGCCACGACACGGGCGTTGGGCAGATGCAACAGGATGTGACCGGTCCCGCCGGCGTGGTCGAGGTGAACGTGCGTCACGATGACGTAGGCGATGTCGGCCGGCCGGACGCCGAGGGCGGCCAGGGCGTCGAGCCAGACCGGCACGCTCCGCGCGCCCCCCGTATCGACGAGTGCCGGCCGCGGCGCCCTGATCAGGTAGCCGGACGTCAGGTGGGGCAGGCCGCGCTCTCGGAGATCCACCGTGTTGATCCCGGGGGCCGCCTCCGGATAGGCCGCCGTCATGAGTTCCCGGGGGGGACCAGCCGGTCGAGGATCGCCTTCGCGGCCGAATGCGGGTCGGCTTCGCGCCGCCGTGCCCGGGCGAGGATTTCGGCGGGGCCGCCGCGGCCGTGAAGCGTGTCGCGGACGCGCGAGGCGAGCGCGGCTTCGACGAGCTCGAGCACTTCGCGTTCGGCGCGCCGCTCGCGGCGGGCCCCGAGCTCGCCGGACTCGATCAAATATTCGCCGTGCCGGCGAATGGCGTCCCACAGCTCGGCGGTGCCGGCGCCCGTGGCGGCCGCCGTCTCGAGGATGGGGACGTCCCACGCCTCGTGGGACGGCACGAGCCTGCGCATCTCGCGCAGCTGCATCGCGGTCTCCCGGGCCCCCGGCCGGTCCGCCTTATTGACGACGAGCACGTCCGCGATCTCAAGGATGCCGGCCTTGAGCGTCTGCACGGCGTCCCCGAGCCCGGGGGCCGTGACGACGACGACCGTGTCCGCGAGGCCCATGATCTCGAGTTCGCTCTGGCCGACGCCCACGGTCTCCACCAGGATGAGATCGAACCCGAACGCCTCGAGCACGTAGGCGACGTCCCGGGTCGCGGCGGCGAGCCCGCCGAGGTGCGCGCGCGCCGCCATGCTCCGGATGTACACGCCCGAATCGCCGCTGTGCCGCAGCATCCGCACGCGGTCGCCGAGAATCGCGCCGCCGGAAAACGGGCTGGACGGATCGACGGCGATGACGGCGACCGTGAGCCCGTCGCCCCGCGCCGCCGTAATGAGGTGGTCGGCGAGCGTGCTCTTGCCCACCCCGGGCGGCCCGGTAATCCCGACGCGCCGGGCGCGGCCGGTCCGGCTCCAGAGGTCCGCGACGATCGGGCCCGCGGCGGCCGGATTGTTTTCGATCCGGCTGATGAGGCGGCCGAGGCTCCGGTGATTCCCGGCCTCCGCCCCCCGCGCGTCGCGCATCATGACCGGTCGGTTCCCGCGGCGGCGACGGTCTCCTCGTACAGCGAGCGGTTGTCGACCACGCGCCGCGCTTTGAACTCGGTGCGCGGCAACGTCCCGGGCGGCTCGCACCGGACGATCGGCCGGATGCCGAGGACCGCCGTCAGCCGCGCCGTCATGCGGTCCCGCAGGGCGCCGAGGATGCCCGGGGCGCCGGCTGCCCGGTGCGCGACATCCGGGCTGTATTCGGCCCGCACGACGAGTTCGTCCATCGCGCGGTCGCGGCTGATCACCATCTGGAACTCCCCGCCGAATCCGTCGATCGCGCGCAGCGCGTCTTCGATGGCGCTCGGGTAGATGTTGGCGCCCCGGATGACGCACATGTCGTCGAGGCGTCCGTAGATGCCGCGCGGCAGCCGCGGATACGTGCGGCCGCAGTCGCACGGCTCGTCGGTCCAGCGGGTCAGGTCCCCGGAGACGAGGCGGATCATCGGCTGGGATGTCCGCTCGAGGTGCGTGTAAACGGGGGTGCCCTCGCCGCCGTAGGGGACCGGCCGGTGGGTCCGCGGGTCGCAGACTTCGCAGTACACGATGTCCTGCCAGAGGTGCATCCCGGAGCGGGACGCGCACTCGCCGTTGCTCATCCACGGCGTCATCTCGGCCATGCTGCCGGTGTCGAGGCACGCCGCGCCGAAGATCTGCTCGATCTTCCGCCGCGTCGCGGGGACGCCGGCGCCGGGCTCGCCGGAGAAGAACATCACGCGCAGCCCGAACTCGCCCGGGTCGACGTGCTCCGAGGCGGCGACTTCGGCCAGGTGCAGCGCGTAGGACGGGGTGCCGTAGAACGCGGCCGGCCTGGTCTCGCGCAGCCATCGCACGGCCATGAGCGTCTGCCCCGGCTGCCCGGCGCCGAAGGGGAAGCACGCTGCGCGCAGCCGTTCCCCGCCCGCGAGCGCCCCCCAGCTGCCGATGTAGAGGCTGAAGAACGACGCGATGAAGAGGGTATCGCCGGGCCGGAGGCCCATCCCCCACATCACGCGGGCGTGCGCGTTCGCGATGCGCCGCCAATCGTCGCGGCCGATCAGAAAGACCGTCGGTTTGCCGGTGGTGCCGGAGGTCCCGTGCACGCGGGCGACGTCCGCGCGGTCGACGCACAGGTACCGTCCGGCGGGGGGATGCGCGGCCTGCTCCGCCCGCAACTCGGCCTTCGTCACGACCGGGAAGCGGTGGAGGTCCTCAAGCCGCCGGAGGTGATCCGGGTGCACGCCGGCCTGGGTCCACTTCTCCCGGTAGAACGGCGAGCGATCCCAGGCCCAGCGGACGATCGCCCGCAGCCTGACCGTAATCAGCGCGTCGCGCTCGGCCGGCGGCATCGTCTCGCGGTCCGGAAACCAGTACCGCGCCCCGGGGTCCGGCAGGTAGTCGTCGTCGTAGACCGGCGGCCAGCCCCTGGACGGGGGCAGGCCGGCGGCGCCCCCAGAGGGGACTAGCCGGCGGGATGCGCCGGCGTCGCGGCTCATCCGGGGGCCCCGCGCGCGTGCCGCCGGATCCAGTCGATGATCGCGTCGGTCGTTGCGTCCTGGTCGAAGACGGCGGCCACGCCGAGCTCGCAGAGCCGCGCGCGGTCGGCTGCGGGGATCACGCCGCCGATGAGGACGCGGATGTCCGCCGCGTCGCGGGCGGAGAGCGACGCGAGCAGCGGCGGGACCAGCGCCATATGCGCGCCGGAAAGGATGCTCACGCCGATCACGTCCACGTCCTCCTGGACCGCGGCGACCGCCACCTCCTCCGGCGTCCGGTGCAGGCCGGTGTAGACGACTTCGAACCCGGCGTCCCGCAGCGCCCGGGCCACGACCTTCACGCCGCGGTCGTGGCCGTCGAGCCCCACTTTCGCCATCAGCACCCGAACGCGCTGCGGAGTCGTCACGCCGGGCTCAGAACACCGGGTGTTCGACGTACGTGCCGAAGACGTCGCGGAGCGCCTGCACGATCTCGCCGAGCGTGGCGTGCGCCCGGACGGCGTCGATCGTCGGCGGGATGAGGTTTCGGTCGCCGCGGGCGGCTTCGGCCAGCGCGCCCAGGCACCGCGCCACCGCCCCGCCGTCGCGCAGGTGCTTCACGCGCGCCAGGCGCTCCCGCTGCCGCGCCTCGACGTCCGGATCCACGGCGTGCAGGGCGAAGGGGACGTCGCCGCCGCCCGCCGGGTCGAGATACTTGTTCACGCCGACGACGGTCAGTTCGCCGCGCTCCTTCTGCTGATGATAGCGGTATGCGGTGTCGGCCAGCTCGGTCTGGAAGAAGTTCTGTTGCGCCGCGGCGACCGCGCCGCCGAGGTCCTCGATCCGCCCGAGATACGCCCAGATGCCGGCCGCGATCTCGCCGGTGAGGGCCTCCGTGAAGTACCCGCCGGCCATCGGATCGACCGTATTCGCCGCCCGCGACTCATCGAGAATGATCTGTTGGGTCCGCAGCGCCGTTTTCATCGCCAGCTCGGATGGGATCGCGAGCGCCTCGTCCATGCCGTTGGTGTGCAGGCTCTGGGCCCCGCCGAGCACCGCGGAGAGCGCCTGCAGCGCGGTGCGCGCGATGTTGTTGAGGGGCTCCGGGGCCGTGAGGCTGGAGCCGGCGGTCTGACAGTGAAACCTGAGGCGCATCGACTCCGGTTTCCGCGCGCCGAACCGGTCGCGCATGATGCGGGCCCACACCCGCCGCGCCGCCCGAAACTTGGCGATTTCCTCGAAGAAGTCCCGCTCCGCGATGAAGTAGAAGGCGAGGCGCGGCGCAAAGTCGTCGACCGCCAGCCCCGTCCGGCGGACCTCCTCGACGTAGGCGATGCCGTTGGCCAGGGTGAACGCCGCCTCCTGCACCGCGGTCGCGCCGGCTTCACGGATATGGTAGCCGCTGATGTTGATGGGGTTGTAGTGGGGAAGGTGCTCCACGCTGTAGATGATGAGATCGCGGACGATCCGCATCGCCGCCGGGATCGGGTAGATCCACTCTTTCTGCGCGATGTATTCCTTGAGGATGTCGGCCTGCACGGTGCCGGCGAGCGCGTGGCGCGGCACGCCCCACCGCTCGGCGAGCGCCAGGTACATCGCGAACAGGATCCACGCCGTGGGATTGATCGTCATCGAGACGCTGATCGCGCCGATGTCGATGCCGTCCAGGATATCGGCGAGGTCGTCGAGCGTGTCGACGGCCACCCCTTCGCGTCCTACCTCGCCGCGGGCGCGGGGATCGTCGGAGTCGTAGCCCATCAGCGTCGGCATGTCGAAATCGATCGAGATTCCGGTCTGCCCCTGGCCGATGAGGTACTTGAGCCGAGCGTTCGTGTCGCGGCCGGTGCCGTACCCGGCGATCTGCCGCATCGTCCACGGGCGCGAGCGGTACATCGTCGGGTAGGGGCCCCGCGCATAGGGATACCGGCCGGGGAACCCGAGCTCGTCGAGGTAATCGAGTCCCGCGACGTCGGCCGGGCCGTAGAGCCGCTTCACCGGCAGGCCGGAGAGCGTTTCAAACTGTGCCCGCCGCTCGGGTGCCCGCTCGGCCCCCTGCCGGACGTCGGTCGACTCCCACTCGGCCTGCGCGGCCGCGATGCCGGCGAGACCGCCTTGCGAAAGCCCCTCGTCGCTCCCCGTCGGGGGTGGGGGAGCCGGCTGGCCGGCGGGCGGCGTGCGCTTTCGGGTCGTGGCCATGGATAGCGTCCCTCCCGTGTGCCGTCCGGAGAGTTCGTGACCCGCGTGCGCCGCCCCTAGGCCCGCCCCGTCGGACGCCAACGTCTTACGAGCCGCAAGCGTTACCGGCTGACAATGACGTTGACAATAACTGACGCAGGTTGACAATATGAACGATGCCGTCCGCTTCATGGTGGATCGGGCCGCACGACCCGCCCGCGATTGACGGCCGCGACGACGTGGGCCGAGCCTACCAGACGAACAGGACGGATCAGCGCCCGG
>DASYZR010000008.1 GCA_035945995.1 bacterium | reverse complement strand
GTCCTTTTGTACCTGTCGTATTTGGTCCTTTTGGCCGTAACGTCCCAACGACACATATGCCAGTATCTTCACGGATCAGACCAAGAAGATAGACGCATCGAGGAGGTGTACATCATGCAAACGTTCACGAAAGTCGGCCTTGACGCTCTTCTGACACCGGAGAACTGCGTGCTTCTCCTGATCGATCACCAGCCGTTCCAATTGGCCAACGTAAACAGTCACGAGCCTACAATGGTGATCAACAATGTCACAGGTCTCGCCAAGGTCGCGAAGGCGTACAGTGTCCCGACGATTCTCACAGGGGTCGTCGCAGAACGCGGCGGTGAGATCTTCAAGCAGCTCCAGGCGGTCTTCCCGGATCAGAAGCCGATCAACCGCACGTTCATCAACTCCTGGCAGGATAGCCGCGTCGTCGCGGCGGTGAACAAGACCGGGCGGAAGAAGCTCATCATCGCCGCACTCTGGTCGGAGATGTGTCTTGCAATGCCCGCTATCCACGCGATGGGTGACGGCTACGACGTCTACGTCGTGACCGACGCCTCGGGCGGCGTCTCTCCGGAGTCACACGACATGGCGATCCGCCGCCTCGTGGCCGCGGGTGCTCAACCGGTTACCTGGCTTGGCGTGTTCGGAGAACTTCAGCGTGACTGGGCGCGGACCGAGACACTCAAGGATATTCCTCAGATCCTGCTAGACCATGCCGGCAGTGCCGGTGCTGCACTCCAGTGGGAGTATCAACTGATGCGTGCCCCCGTCGCGACGGGCGCGTAAAGCTTCGGGCGGACGAGGTGTACACGTCGTTCGTCTTCGGCAGAGGCGTGCGACACAATGTTGAGAAGGTCGAGAAGTACTACTGAACGCGGATACCTGGGAGAAACCTGATGAAGCGCGACTCAGAGGATAGAGAAAGAGCAGGGCCACCAATACCCGTCTACTCGCGCCGCAGGTTCATGCTTGTCGCTGCATCCGGAGGTGCAGCGCTCTTGTCGGCGGGCCTCTCGCCGATGAGCGTCCAGGCGACGGTCGGTAGCGCTTCCCCGGTAGTACCCCCGCCCGCGACAGCCGACGTTGTGCCCTTCAAGGTTCATGTACCGCAGGCGGCATTGGACGACCTCAAGAAGAGACTCGGCGCCACTCGTTGGCCCGAAAAAGAGACGGTAACGGACTGGTCGCAAGGTGTCCCACTCGCGAAAGCGCGGGCGCTGGTTGAATACTGGCGCGCTCAGTACAATTGGCGTCGGGTTGAGGGAGTATTGAACTCACTGCCCCAGTTTCGCACGCGGATTGACGGTCTCGGAATTCACTTCATTCACGTCCCATCGAAGCACAAGCACGCCCTGCCGATCATTCTGACTCACGGTTGGCCAGGATCGGTTGTGGAATTTCTTCAGGTCATCAGTCCGTTGGTGGACCCAACCGCCTACGGCGGTACGATCGAGGATGCCTTTCACGTCGTCATCCCCTCGCTTCCTGGGTTTGGGTTCTCAGACAAACCGACCGAACCTGGATGGCGTCTTCCGCGCATTGCCAATGCTTGGGCACAGCTGATGAAGCGCCTAGGATACAGCCGCTATGTCGCGCAAGGCGGGGATTGGGGCGCGGGCGTTTCGAGTTGGATGGCCAAGCAACATCCCTCTGGGCTCATCGCGGTTCACCTGAATCTTCCGATCCTCTTTCCGCCTCCTCCACCACCACCGGGGGGTTATACAATCGAAGAGCAGGCGGCACTTGCTCAGCTCGAAAGATACTCGACGGATGCCTCTGGCTATGCGGCTATACAGGGGACTCGTCCACAGACGCTCGGGTACGGTCTTGCCGACTCGCCGGTTGGGCAGGCAGTGTGGATCTACGAGAAGTTTCAGGGATGGAGCGACAACAAAGGTGATCCCGCGGAGGCCATCTCCGTCGACCATATGTTGAACGATATCACGCTCTATTGGTTGACCGACACCGCCGCATCTTCGGCGCGGCTGTACTACGAGAGTTTCAGAAAGGATTTCGCCCGAATGCCGCTAGAGCTGCCCGTTGCCGTCAGCATCTTCAAGAGAGACATGTTCACGCCACCGAGGGTGTGGGGAGAGCGAACCTACTCCAAGCTCTTCTACTGGAACGATGTCCCGAAAGGCGGTCACTTTGCCGCGCTCGAGCAGCCCGAGCTGTTCGTTACCGAATTGCGCAAGGCGTTTCGTCAGGTGCGGTAAGACCCAAGAGGTCGCCGGCGTCAACTACACATATGGCGCGTCTGAGCGGGAGGTCACCATGCTGAGGGTAGCGATCGTCCTCGGAAGCTCGCGCCCGGGCCGGAAAGGTGAACCGGTGGCGAAGTGGGTGCACGAAATTGCAATGAAGTGCAGCGACGCCGAGTTTGAGCTCGTGGATATCAGGGATTTCAACCTTCCGCACCTGGAAGCGCGCCCCTCTGTTTGATGGAGCTCGATATGCGTAACTCTGAGGCGTGGCCTCCGCTGCCGCTGGAAAACTGGAAAGAGACGTACGAGACGCTCCACATGTGGACGCAGATCGTGGGAAAGATCCGGCTCAAACTCACGCCGCACCTCAATCATTGGTGGGAGGCGCCCTTCTACCTGACGTCTCGTGGTCTGACCACCACGCCGATCCCGTTCGGCGACCGCGCCTTCGATGCGACGTTCGACTTCATCGATCATGTGTTGACCTTCCAAACGGCCGAAGGCCGGACCGAAACGGTCGGGCTCCGCCCTCGATCGGTCGCCGACTTCTATCGCGACGTGATGGAGACGCTGCAAAGACTTGCGATCGATGTGAGAATCTGGACCATGCCCGTGGAGGTCCCGGCGCCGATCCGGTTCACAGCGGACCATCGACACGCGGCGTACGACGCAGCGAGCGCACATCGATGGTGGCGCATTCTGTTGCGCGCGGACGCAGTCTTCAAGGAGTTTCGGGCTCGGTTCATCGGCAAGGCGAGCCCGGTACACTTTTTCTGGGGAAGCTTCGATTTGGCCGTCACGCGGTTCAACGGCCGTCGCAACACCAAACTATCCGCGACCGCCGACAAGATCACGCGCGAGGGCTACTCGCACGAGGTGAGCAGCTGCGGCTGGTGGCCGGGCAGCGGTAGTCTCACGGCCCCCGCGTTCTATTCGTACGCGGCGCCGGAACCTGACGGGTTCAAGGACGCGTGGGTCGCGGCGCCGGCCTACTACAGCGAGGAGTTCAACAACTTCTTGCTGCCGTACGATGCCGTCCGTTCCGCCACGGATCCGGAGACCATGGTGTTGGAGTTCCTCCAGAGCACCTACGAGGCGGCCGCGGCGCTGGGACGATGGGATCGCGAAAATCTGGAATTACGGTAGGCAGATCGTCGTAGCCGAAGCCGACGTTTCCCCGGCCATGGGGGTCGAGCGGTGAGCAACGAACGCGGGACGCTCTGGGCGACGATTCTCGGGTCGTGCGTCGTGTTTTTGGACTCGAGTGTGGTGTCGGTCGCCCTACCGCGGATCGGGCACGACCTGCCCGCGCACCTCCTTGGCGTTCTGGAAGGCCAGTCTTACGTCTACAGCGGGTACCTCCTGGCAGAAAGCGCGCTGCTCATTCTGGCGGGCGGGTTGACCGACGCGTACGGCCGCCGCCGGATGTTTTCGCTTGGGGTCGCCGGATTCGGCGCGACGTCAATCCTCAGCGGGGTGGCGCCCACTCTGGAGTGGCTGGTGGTGTTTCGCGTGCTGCAAGGAGTGGCCGGGGCACTGCTGCTCCCAGGGTCGCTGGCCCTGATCACGGCCACGTTTACCGGCGAGGCGCAGGGGCGGGCCTTTGGTGTGTGGTCCAGCGCCACGGCGGGCCTCACGATTCTTGGGCCTTTTGTCGGCGGATTGCTCGTGGACACGGTGTCCTGGCGGGCGGTGTTCTTGATCAATGTGCCGCTCGTGCTGCTCACGCTATGGATGACCCGACGGTTTGTCCGCGAAAGCCGAGACGCGGCTGCGGCGAAAGGCTTCGATGTGCCGGGCACACTGCTCACAGCGCTCGCCGTGGGCGGCTTCGTCGTGGGCACCGTTTCAGGCCAGCAACGGCAGTGGCACAACCCGGCCGCCTACGTCGCGCTCGGAATCGGCGCCGCGGCCACCGCGTTGCTGCCGTGGTGGATGCTGCGCGTCTCGAATCCCCTGGTCCCGCCCTCGCTGTTTCGTTCCCGAAACTTCACCGTGACGAACCTCTCCAGCTTCGTGATCTACGCGGCGCTCGCCGTGATCTTGTACTATCTAACGCTACTGCTGCAGGGGACCTTCGGATATTCCGCCGCGGCCGCCGGCGTCGCCACCGTCCCCGGGATCCTGTTTATGGCGCTGTTCTCGGCGCGGTTCGGTGCGCTCGCCGCCCGGTACGGGGCGCGTTGGTTCATGACGGCGGGACCGGCACTCATGGCCCTCGGCGCCCTCTGGTTGGCGCGGATTCCGGCCGCGAGCCCGGCCTGGGGTCTCAACCTCTCGGCGGTCGGTACGTTCTTGCCGCCCCTCGGGTACGTGACCGACATACTTCCCGGCGTCCTGGTGTTTGGACTTGGGGGCATGGTGACGGTCGCGCCGCTCACTGCGACGCTGATGGCCTCCGTCCCTGTCGAGCACTCAGGGGTGGCGTCCGCCATCAACAACGCGATTTCGGATGTTGGCCCCGAACTCGCCGTCGCCGCGCTGTTTGTTGTGCTCACCGCGCATTTCTACTCGTCGCTATCAGGACAGGTCCCCGGGTTGAACATCGCGTCCCCGGCGGTGCGCGACGAGGTCGCGCCCCTCAATCCGCCTGCCCCGGGAAGCTCGGAGGATCTCCGGCGCGCCGCTCGCGACGCGTCCACCGGCGCCTTTCGTCTTGTGACGCTGGTTGCCGCCGTGCTGCTTTTTGGAGGAGCTGCGATCAACGGCGCCGGTATCCGGACAATTAGGAACGAGCGTCTGGCGCGGGTCGTCTCCCCGGACCCATCGTGGCGGCGATGCACCCACATCAGTGCTGGGGTGCCCCCGGGAGCACCGCCGCCCTCCGGACGCGCGGTTGTGTCGGAATCGACATAGTACCGGCATCGACGTCAGTTGACGATACTCATGGAGGTTGGTATAGCGATGACCTGCACACATCTGAATCAAATCCGCAAAGTCTCGCCCTCGGGCACAGGATGCAAGGAGTGTCTGCAGACCGGCGACACCTGGGTGCATCTCCGATTGTGCTTGACCTGCGGGCATGTCGGCTGTTGCGATGACTCGAAGAACCGCCACGCAACCAAGCATTTTCACGCCACGCGACATCCGCTCATCCAATCCTTCGAACCCGGAGAGGACTGGCGGTGGTGCTACATCGATGAGATCGTTCTCTGAGTGAGAGGTTGTCCGGCGGACCCCGTGAGTCGTGCACCGTACGGACAGGGTTGTCCGTCTGCTGAAAGAGGGCTCAACCATGCGGCGTTGTCCTTTCTGCTACAAGACGTACGCAACGGAGGGTGAACTTCGGATGCATTTGATGGTCGAGGCCCTCGAAGATGGCCTGATGAGTGAGCACGCGGAGTTTCTGGCTGCAGTAGATCTGGAAATTGAGACGCTGGAGAAGGGTGGTCGCCGTGACGGGGAAGAAACGGGATCGACAGCCTGACTGGCCGGATCAAACCGTGACAAGCGGGATCAAGACCGGAATGATCCGTCGTGCTGCGGATCAAGAGGATCGGACCCTATCACCGGCGGGGTCGGATCTCAAGTGATTGCGCTGATCGGAAGAAACCCGGTCCTGGCCACGCACTGGCGGATCACGATTCTACGCAGCCGGTTACGGAGAGAGTAACCGATGGCTAAGGTGCATTTGTCACTGTGCAGGCAAATGTCGTAGCCGCCGGTCCGTATCCCACCCGCTAGCTTAGTAGAAATGGGCAACGAAAAATGGGTTTGAGTGATCAAAAGACGAGTGGTTCGGATGTAACCATGCACCCGTTCGCCTTGCTCCCCGCTCAGTCTTGGCTAGCACAATGTGTCTCTTTTTGTCCCGACCCGCGCATCGGTCAGTTTTTCGCGATTGATGCTCACAGCAGTCCGCGTCGAATCGCCACGACGACAGCGTGCGAGCGGTTGTCCGCCCCCAATTTGTTCATCGCCGAGTTTACGTACGTTTTCACCGTGCGCGGGGAAAGCCCCAATGCAGTCCCGATCTGTTTGTTGGGCAAGCCGTCGGCAATGAGCCGCAGCACTGCTTGTTCACGCTGGCTTAACAGTGGATGGGCAACGGGGCCAGCGCCACCCGGACCGTCCGCGGCGAGAGGCTCAACACATGCCCGCGCCATGTCTACCGCCTCTCTCGCCGACATCGCCCGACCCTCGGTGACGGCCGCCTCGTAGACGGACTCCCCCAACTTCTGGCGCGCGCCGGCGATGAACTCGGGGTAGGTTTCGACCTCTCGCAAGAGGACCCGAGAGACGAAGACGTCTGCGGTCCAATTGCTCCAGGCCTCGACCGCGGCCAGCAGCCGAACAGCGTGTTGAAGCTCGTCACGGTGAGCGCTCACCAGGGCGGCGATCGTCACGGCAACCCACGGAGCGCGCGACCGACCAGCCTCCCCCGCCGCGGTGATCGCGGTGCAAGCCAGGGCGGCGGCTCCAGCGGCGTCGTGCCCCTTGAGTTTGACCCAGGCCAGGCCGCTCATCGCGTACGCGGCCGTGCGTTTACTCCCGACCACCCGGGATTGCTCAAGGCCCTCGATGAAGAAAGCCTCGGCACGCTCTAGATTCCCCAGCAGCACCACGGCCCACGCCAAGTTGAGCGTCGCGTCCGTCGCGTCCGCGGATCTTCGAAGGTCGTCGAACTCTCGGTACAGCGCGAGGCTTCGTTCCTCCAGCGCCTGCGCCTCGGGGCCGTCCCCCTCGAGCAGGGCGACGACGCCGAGACGGGAGAGCGCACGGGCCGACGCGGTCGAATCATGGAGGCTCTCCGCGAGCTGCAGCGACTCCCGCAGGAGCGCCCGAGCCGACGTGCCGTCGCCCTGCAATGCCGCGAGCCTGCCCGCGCCCACAAGCGCCCTTGCGCGGAGGGGCGTAGGGGCGTCCGGGCTCAGCGCGAGAGCCTCCTCCAGCCACCGGCGCCCCTCCTGCAGGTAACTGCGGACGAACCAGAAATCTGCCAGCGCCCCTGCGAGACGGAGAAGACGTTCGCTGTCTCCTCGGCCCTTGGCCCACCGCAGCGCCGCCCGGAAATTCTCGTGCTCTTGCTCCAGACGGCGGCCCCACGACTGTTCCTCGCTTCCCCACAACTCCGGCGCCGCCCGCTCCGCCAGCGCCAGGTAGTAATCCCCGTGCCGCCCGCGGACGGCGTCGAGCTCCCCGCTCTCTGTCAGCCGGGCCAGCGCGTACTCACGGATCGGTTCCAGCATCCGATACCGGCGATCGGTGCTATCGATCGCTTCGGCCTGCGCCAGGCTCTTCTCCACGAGCGACACGAGGATCTTCCACACGGCTTCGCGGGCGTCGCGAGGCTGAACGACCTCGTCGGCGGCATCCAGCGTCCATCCGCCCACGAACGCGCCAAGCTGACGAAACACTTCCTGCTCGCCCCGGTCCAGCAACTTATAACTCCACTCGATGGCGTCGTTGAGAGTGTGGTGCCGGGCCGGCGCATCGCGTGCCTCCGCTGTGGTGAGCAAGGCCTCCCCCCGCAGCCGCGCCAGCATCCCGGCCGGGGACAAGACATTACTGCGCGCCGCGGCGACCTCGATGGCCAGGGGAATTCCGTCGAGCGTGCGCAGCAGTTCGGCCAGCGCCGGCGCGCTCGCCGCCGTCACGGCAAAATCGGGCCGGACCAACTTGGTCCGTTCAAGGAAGAGGGCGCCCGACGGCGCCTGGGCGACAGCTGCAGCGGTCGGTCGGGTGAGGTCAGGCAGCGCCAATCCCTCGATGAGCAGGCGTTGCTCTTGGCGGAGGTTTAGCGGTTCGCGACTCGTCACCAGCGCATGCAAGCCTGGGCAGGTGGCCAGCAGTTTGCCAATGAGCGTCGCGGCGGGCAGGAGGTGCTCGAAGTTGTCGAGGACCAACAGCAGACGGCGGCCCTCCATGAATTCGACGATACGTGCCTGCGGCGTCTGCGTCGTCCGCTCGCCGAGCTGCAACGCCTGTACGATCGCGGAATAGAGACCGCCGGGATCTCGCAGGGACACCAGATCCACGAACCAGGCGCCATCGGGAAAGTGCGTGTGGAGGCTCGCGGCGGCCGCACGCGCCAGACGCGTTTTCCCGATCCCGCCTGGACCGGTGAGCGTCAAAAGCCTGATCGCGTCGTCGAGCAGGTATCGCCGAATCAGGTCCAGTTCTCGGTCGCGGCCAATGAGGGGCGCCGGATCAGCTAGAAATTGCGGCGCGCGCGGTACGAGATCGGTTGCAGGTCTCCTGCGAGTCTCTCGCTCACGTCCGCGGCGCTTCGGCACAGTCATCCTTTGGATGTGACGTGCGGTAACCAACCTGGGCGTCGGCTCGAATCGGCGTACAACCGATCGCCAGGACAACCGCTCTTGGCAATGATACCAACGGTGACCGACGAGAACAATCGGTCCGGCGCAAGAGCAGGCGTTTCGGACTTCCGCACAAGGAGAGGGCTGTAGGAAGCCGGTATTCGGCGCTCACTCCCTGTCTCTACGCAACGAGTAGTTTCCAAATTCCCCAATTCCTGCTTGTCAAGAGAAGAGGAACCCACAATAAGATTCTGCCCAGTCTAGCATCATTGACGAGGCTTCGTGCGGTCAGTGCCGGCCCCAAACCAAGGTTGTGACTAGGGCTCCCGAAGGAACTCTTGAGCTATGGCCACTACGAACGACGAAACTGCGGTCGACCAACCGTGCTGGGCTGGGTTGACCACGATTGTGACGTGCCCCCCATCATAGCGGCATTGCCGAAGAAGCCGTGGCAGCGTGTTCGGTGGCGGTCCTTTTGTACCTGTTGTATTTTGGCCTTTTGGCCGTAACGTCCCGACGACGCATATGCCAGCATGTTCGTGAGTCAGACCGACAAGATAGACTTGCCAAGTAAAGGAGGGGGGCACGTATGCCAGTCGTGGATGTCAACGGACCCACCGGCCTTTCGAAGGATCAAAAGAGAACTATGATCAAGCGCATAACGGATGCCCTACATGAAGCATGGGGCCCGACGGGCACCACCGTCGTCATAATCAACGAACACGACAGTAACAGCGTAGGCATTGACGGCGAGCTGGACGCTGACCGCCGGGCCCGGCAAGCCACGTAACTTCACTCGAATCAGGCCGGTGGGTGGCCGTGCTTATGTGAGATTCGCTCAGATGATGGAAGCAGCGGATGGTGGTTTGTGATGAAATTGAGGGTCAACGGCAAACCGCGATCAATTGACGTGCAGCCGGACATGCCTTTGCTATGGGTACTGCGAGACGTCATTGGTCTGACCGGGACGAAGTTTGGCTGCGGCGCGGCGCTGTGCGGCGCCTGCACGGTCCACGTCGACGGCCGGCCGATCCGTTCGTGTGTGACGCCCGTCGCCGCGGTGAGCGGGAAGCACATCACCACGATCGAGGCCATCGGCGCCACGCCGGGTGGCAGGAAAATCCAACAGGCGTGGCTCGATCTCGAGGTCGTACAGTGCGGCTATTGCCAGTCCGGCCAGATTATGTCCGCCGCCGCTCTGCTCGCGAGTAATTCCCATCCCACGGACGCCGACATCGACGCGGCCATGGCGGGCAACATCTGCCGGTGCGGGACCTACACCCGTATCCGCGCCGCCATCAAGCGCGCCGCGAAGGCAACGTCGACCGCCGGCAAGGGAGGCTGATCGTGGACCGCGTGTCTCGCCGGAAGCTTCTGATTGTGGGTGCCGCGGCAGGCGGTGGATTACTGCTGGGGTGGCGCTTCGACGGGGGACCCAATGGGCCCGCGGTTGCTGCGACTGCCACGCCGCCGGTTTTCGCGCCGAATGCGTTCATTCGCGTCGGCACGGATGGACGCATCACCATGATCATCGGGCAGGTTGAAATGGGGCAGGGGGTGTACACGGCCTTGCCCATGCTCCTGGCGGAGGAACTCGAGGTCGGGGTCGATCAAGTCTCGGTCGAACACGCACCGCCGGATGACAAGCTGTACGCCAACCCGATCTTCGGCTTCCAGGCGACCGGAGGCTCGAGCTCGGTGAGGGCGCTCTATAAACCGCTGCGACGGGCCGGCGCGACTGCGAGAACGATGCTCGTCGCCACGGCGGCCAAGCGGTGGGGGGGTCGACCCCGCGGCTTGTCGCGCAGAGCGAGGCGCAGTGATCCACAGCGTCAGCGGCCGCCGGATCGAATACGGCGCGTTGGCCGCCGCCGCCGCGAAGCAGCCGGTGCCGGACAACGTCGCGCTGAAGCAGCCTGAAGCCTTCAGGCTGATCGGCACCTCCGCCAAGCGGCTCGATACTCCGGCGAAGGTGAACGGCACCGCGCAGTTCGGCATCGACGTGCGATTGCCGGGAATGAAGATCGCGACGGTCGCGGCGAGTCCGGTGGTCGGCGGCAAGGTGGCCGGACTTGACGAGCGCAAGGCGATGGCCGTCAAAGGTGTGCGCCAGCTGGTGCGGCTCGACGATGCGGTCGCGGTCGTGGCCGACCACATGTGGGCGGCAAAACAGGGTCTTGCCGCTCTTGCCGTCCGCTGGAATGACGGGTCGAACGGCGACGTCGGCACCGCTAACGTCGTCAAAGCACTCGCGGCGGCCGCGGAGACGCCTGGTGCGGTCGCTCGGAAGCAGGGTGACGCCCGCGCCGCCATCGACGGTGCGGCAACGAGGGTCGAGACGGTATATGAGGTACCGTTCCTCGCTCACGCGGCGATGGAGCCGGCCAACTGCACGGTGCATGTGCAGAAGGGACGCTGCGACGTCTGGACCGGATCGCAAGTCCTGGCGCGCGCGCAGGCGGCGGTGGCTCAGGTCACGGGGCTACCCCTTGACAAGGTGGTTGTCCACAACCATTTGCTTGGCGGCGGTTTCGGCCGGCGCCTCGAGGTGGACTACGTCACCCAGGCCGCCCGTGTCGCAAAGCAGGTCGTGGGCCCGGTGAAAGTGGTCTGGACTCGCGAGGAAGACATCCAGCACGACTTCTATCGCCCCTATTACTATGACCGGATCGCCGCAGGGTTGGACGCGCGCGGGAGGCCGATCGCGTGGACGCACCGGATCGTCGGCCCGTCGATCATTGCTCGCTGGGTGCCGTCTTTTTTCAAGAACGGGATCGACGTCGATGCGGTGGACGGGGCGATGGAGCTCGTCTACGATATCCCCGCACTCCAGGTCGAATACGTGCGCCACGAGGAGCCAGCCAACACCGGCTTTTGGCGCGGCGTCGGGGTCACGCACAATACGTTCGTGATCGAGAGCTTCATAGACGAGCTCGCCGCTGCGGCGAAGCAGGATCCCGTCGAATATCGCCGCGCGCTCCTTACCAAGTCGCCGCGCGCTCGGGCAGTGCTAGATCTCGCGGCCCAGTCGGCCGGGTGGGGGCGGCCGCTGCGGGCCGGCCGCGGTCGCGGAGTTGCGCTCCTCTACAGTAGCTGGGATACGTATGCAGCTGAGGTCGCCGATGTGGAAGTGTCGCGATCGGGCGACGTGCGCGTGCATCGGATCGTGTGCGCCGTCGACTGCGGCACAATCGTGAACCCAGACATTGCGAAGGCCCAGATCGAAGGCGGTGTGATCTTCGGCATCAGCGGCGCCCTGTACGGCGAAATCACGCTCAAGAATGGCCGCGTCGAGCAGTCCAACTTTAATGACTACCGTGTGCTGCGGATCAATGAGGCGCCTGCAATCGAGGTGCACCTGGTGCGAAGCGGCGAAACGCCCGGCGGGATCGGTGAGCCCGGCACGGCGGTCACGGCGCCGGCGCTCGCCAACGCCGTCTTCGCGGCGACCGGCAAGCGAATCCGGAAGCTGCCGCTGAAGCCCGAGCGGCTGCGCACGGCGTAATTGATCCTGGATCTGAAAATGTCGGGACTGGCCGGACTAGAGCCGCAGGATGTCCGGTCCCATTTTTCAGAGCGAAATCGTGACCAAAAAGGAGGGTGGGTCCCAATCGGCGACATAGAACTCACCGAGTGACAGTCCACTGAGTGGACCGGCAGACCGTTCATTTGGCCCGCCGCGGTGCGCTACTTTGCGCCCACGATGTTGTTACGATCGCATTCCTAATCGAAAAGGTGAGCCCGGCTTCCTGCCCCGAACACCAGGCCTACGACTCGAGTGCCGCAGGCGTGCCGTAACCTGCATCGGATAGGCAGGGTATACAGGGGAACGGGAAGGCACGTCTCTGTGGGAACGTGCCGGCAATATTAGAAAGACAAGATGAGACGAGGCAAACACGGGTTCCCCAGGTAACTAAGGCTGGTGGGTTTCGATTCCCGCCGCCTCCACCATTTCCGGCCCTTGATATATAGGGCTTTTCGCTGAGGGACCCCCGTCGAAGGGCCGTGGGCGTGCCGTAAGCTGCCTCTATCGGCGGTCTTCAAGCCGCATCCCTCAGGCGCAGGTTCTCTGGGCCGACGTCTCAGCCCGACCAGCCAAGATGGCTAAGGAAGTCACGCGTGCGCTCGACCGTGGGCGCCTCGAAAATCTGCTTCGGCGGTCCCTGCTCGATGATGGCCCCGCGGTCCATGACGATGATCCAATCGCCGACCAGACGCGCGAACGTCATCTCGTGCGTCACCACGATCATGGTCATGCCCTCCCTGGCGAGCTGAGTCATCACGTTAAGCACCTCGCCGATCGTTTCTGGGTCGAGCGCCGAGGTCGGCTCATCGAACAGCATCACCTCCGGCTCCATGTCCAAGGCCCTGGCGATGGCAACGCGCTGCTGCTCTCCGCCCGATAGCTGGGAGGGATAGCTCGCGGCC
>DASYZR010000007.1 GCA_035945995.1 bacterium | reverse complement strand
CCGCGCACGCCGAGCCGTCGGATGACGCGGTTGATTGCCTGGGTCACCGTTTCGGCGGTCGGCGCGTCCGATGGCTGCAGCCCGGAGGCGAACAGCGCAACGCACCGAACATCGTTGACGTTCAGCCTGGTCCCGGCGAGTTGTGTCGTAGTGGGCATCTCACACCATCCCGTTTCGTCCTTCCATGCCTTCACACTCCGCCACCCCCGGGGCGGTCGCATCCGTGTATTGCCCTAGCAGGCGCCCGGGGCCGGTCTCATCTGCACTGGGGTCACACGTCGCGCGCGACCGGAGCGGATACGTCGGAGTTGGCATTGCCCTAGCGTGCTGGGCACTGACCGGATGATGCGCGGTACACCACTGCCCGTTCGGGATAGTGAAATTTCTTTTCCTCGAACGGCCGGTGCCGCCAGTCTGGCCGGGCGATGAACTAACTGGCCGAGCCGGCGCGCAGGGCCGCAAAATTCCCACGTGCCCTGCTTCGGACATTCGTGGCGGGCGGGTGCACGACCTCGCGCAAATTGCGCTGGGCCCGTTAACGGGCTTCTAGGAATGTGATGACGGCGAGGACGCGTCGGTGGGCATCAGAGGTGGCGGGGATTCCGAGTCTGGCGAAGATGTGCTTGATGTGCTTTTCGACCGCGCCGTGGGTTATCCAGAGGGTCTTTGCGATACCGGAGTTCGATTGCCCTTGGGCCATGAGCGCGAGCACCTTGCGTTCTCGTGGCGTAAGCGCGTCGAGGGGGTCTGTCCGCCGTCTGGTCGCGAGCAGTTCGACGACGAGCTTGGGGTCGAGGACGGTGCCGCCTTCACTGATGCGCGTGAGAGCGTCGATGAGTTCATCCAGGTCGGATACTGAGTCTTTGAGGAGATAGCCGACGCGATTAGCGGTTGCGGAGAATAGCTCGACCGCGTCCTCGATTTGAGTGTAGGTGGATAGAAGCAAGATCCCGACGGCCGGGAAAAGCTTGCGGATCTCGAGCGCTGCGTGAATGCCTTCTCGGGTCTGGGTCGGGGGCATGCGGATGTCGATGATCGCCACATCGGGCCGGTTATTTTCGACGGCCCGCATGAGCGACGGCGCGTTGTCGACTTGTGCGACGACTTCGATGCCGGCTCGCTGGAGGAGTTCGGCGAGTGCTTGGCGGATCAAGGCCGCGTCGTCGGCCAGGACCAAGCGGAGCGGCATGGGCAAGCTACCTCTCGGTTCGCGGCCCGAGGATCGGGAGATCGGCCGTGAGGACGGTCGGCCCGCCGACGGGGCTCATCAGTGTGATGTGGCCGCCGACCGCGTCCGCGCGGTCGTGAAGACCCTGCAGTCCTGTGCCTCTGCTGACGGCCGCTCCGCCGACGCCGTCGTCGGTGACGGTGAGCCGGAGCGCGTGTGGTGTTCGAGCCAGCGTTATCTCGACCTGATGGGCGCGCGCGTGCTTGGCGGCGTTGGCGGTGGCCTCGGCGGCGATGTAGTACGTGGTGGCCTCGATGGCAGGATGCAGCCGTCCGACGTCTGTTGCCTTCACGTCGACGGGTATCGCCGCCCGGCGCGCGAGCGTCCGCAGGGCCGAGGTGAGGCCCCTTTCCGGCAGCTCCGCGGGGTGGATTCCGTGGGCTAGGCGCTGGAGTTCCGCGATGGCTTCGCGCAGGTCGGCGTGCGCCGCCTGCAGGAGCCGGGCGGCGTCATCGGGCGCGGCCGCGAGCAGCCGCCGGGCGTTTTCCAGTCGCATAGCGACGGCGACGAACTGCTGCTGCGCGCCGTCGTGGAGGTCGCGTTCGATCCTCCTGCGAGCCTCGTCCGCCGCCCGGGCGATGCGAGCACGGGATACCTCCAGCTCCCTGAG
>DASYZR010000006.1 GCA_035945995.1 bacterium | reverse complement strand
TTTCCGTGTGCGCGTCACTCCTTCCTCGATTTCGCCCACCGGGGCACAAGCAGCGCCACGGCCACGGCCGTGATGTAGTGCGTCATCGTGGCCACGGCGAGATACGCGCCGGGGAAGTGCCGCGTCCCTAGGTGTCCAACGCGGGCGAGCGCGAGCAACTGCCGAAACGGGGTCATCAGCCCTGAAAGATGAGCAGGCTATCAATCGTGGCGATGACTAGCGTGATCGCCCACAGGGCGACGACCGGCCGGCGCGCCATCCGGCACAAGCCGCCATATAGCAGCCCACCGAGAATGCCCGCCACGAACGCGGACCAAAGCGTCGCGACGCGAGGCGGAACGAGCGTGAACGTCGCGATCTCCAACACGACGCTCACCACTGCCGCTACGACACCCGCAAGCGCGCCTGCGGCGACGTCGCCCCCCACCCCGGTACTGCTCGATGCTGCGTCATCTTCCAACGACTCCTCTATCACACGCATTCTTGGACGAGGCTTCGCCGTGCTCCTACGTTCGGGACAGTTCCCCATTGGGGACGCTTCTCGACCGCCTCCGGCGTCCGGTCGACGAACGGCCAGCGGTCTAGACGGTTCGCACACACGGTTGGCGACGCAGCGGCACTGGGCCGTTTCGGTTTGCGGTTGCGTGTCCGCGCCACGGCGCGGGCGCACTAACCTAGAGCATCGGACGGACCTGAAGCCCTACTCGACTTCCGCGATCAGATACGCTGACGTTGTGTAACCGAGCGGCAACCCACTCACGCCGACTGCCGCTCTCGTGTGTTTGCCCGCTTCGCCGAACACCTCCACCAAGAAGTCGGAGGCGCCGTTCATCGCTGCGGCTGGCCCTTGAACTCCGGTACGCTTGCCACGAAACCTCCGACGTGGACGAGTTGCCGGATGCAATCGAGGGAGTCGATGACCGCGAGCATCGCGGCCAGGCAGTTGACCGCGCTCGCTCGTACGGCCTCCCTGCCGTACGCAACGTCCACGTCGGTGGCCAGCGCGCCTTTGTAGTCGCGGCCCCCCATGGCAGACACCTGGCCGGCAACGTAGAGCAAGGATCCCACGCGCTTCGCCGGAACGTAGTTGGCGACGGGTTTCGGCGGCGATGGCACCGTCACGCCCAGTTCGCGAAGTCGACCGACAACCCGGCCCATGCAGCTTCATCTCCTTGATTCGGTGGCGGACGACTCCTCTGCCCGCCGGCGCTTGCGCTAGTTGCCTCCCAACACGGCGAGCAGGATCGGAATCCGGTAGACGAGGGACGCCGACAAGCCAACCTCGCCGTGGCAGGCTGGCCCGCACACGTTGGGGCGCAGATGTCAGGCAGTTCTCGCAATCATGCGCGCTAAGCCGGGGCGCCCTCGATGACACTCATTTGCGCTTCCGTTGGTGTCACGCTAACTATCTGGAAACCGGCCGCAGCAAAGAGGTTCGCCCACTCTTCGCGCGTGCGCTCTTGTCCACCGGTATGCACCAGCATGGTCACATCGAGGAACTTGCCAGCAGCGCCCTCATTCGGCGGGCTGATCTCGCTTTCGATGACCAGCAGCCTGCCGTCCGGCGTAATTGCGCGCCGACAGTTCCGCAGAATCACCCTCGCCGGGCCGTCGTCCCAATCGTGGAGGACAAACTTCAATACGTACGCATCACCGCCACTCGGCACCGCATCGAAGAAATCTCCCCCGACGATCTGACAGCGATCGGCAACCCCCGCGGATCGCAGCAACTCCGCGGCCCCGTCCACGACATTTGGTTGGTCGAATAACACGCCGCGGACGAACGGATGTTCGGCAAGAATCGCGCTCAAAAACGCGCCCTTGTTCCCTCCCACGTCGACGACGCACCCGAATCGCCCAAAGTCGCTGACTTTGAGCGCCGCGTCGGCTTGCCGTCGCGAGCGACTTGTCATGGCGTGGTCGAACACTGCGGCCGCCTCCGGATTGCGCCCGTAGTACTCCCACGGGTTCATGCCGTGAGCGTGGCGAAAGGCATGCTCACCGGTGCGCACGCTATCCAGGAGGTGGCCCCATGCCTGCCAGTATTCGGGCTGACCAATGTACACAGCCCAAGGTCCGATGGGTTCCGTCGCATCGGACCGCAAGCACTGACCAAGCGGAGTAAGTGCGAAGCGGCGGTCACTATCCTCCTTAACCACGCCGACGCTGGCGAGCGCGCGAAGGACCCGATACAGCGCGCGCCCGTGGGTACCGGTCGCAGCGGCCAGGTCATCGCTGCGCTCCGGGCCGTTCTTCAAGAAGTCCGCAATTCGGAGCGTTGCGACGACATGGAGGGCCTGAGAGACCTTGAATCCGTTGACCATCTCGAGAAGTAACGTGGATGGCCGCTGGTCGCGCGTGTCCATCGCCGCGTCCCCTTTCTGCACTTTGCAAACCAACGTCATGTTTCATCGAGCCGGGGCCGTGTCCGGTGGACGAGGCCAGCGCCGAAGCACGGCGCAATGGTTCAGGCGAACATTGCGATTCTAGCACCATTGTAGCGGGACGGGTCTAACGCCGCGTCCTGTTCGGCAGGAGGCCCCACCGAACACCCGGAACCGCAACGATGTGACCGACATCGAATGCCGCCACGACATCGAGCAGAAACTGCGCTGCTGGGATACTTGTCGCACCACCCGGACGCCGAGCACGATGTGGCGTGGCTGCTCGAGCAACTGGCCGAGCGGGGCGCGCGCATCGGGGGATTGGAAGCGCGGCTGCAGCGGAACGAGTGGGCGTTTTCGCTGCCGTGAAACGCTCGCGCGCTAACCTATCCTCAGCGGGGGACGCGACTACGAGTCGCCTGCCCGCCGAACGTCCGCGCATGGGGCTCAGCGGTCCGGCTCGCCCAGGATGCCGCTCGCACACACGGTTTGTGTCGGAGAGCCACTCACGTTACTCTCAACGCCCTCGGGTACCCACGCCGCGCTACAGTAGTTCATGCCGGTACCAACACGGGCAGGGGGTAACCGCCCGGGTAGTCTAACGCGAGAAGGGCACCAAGACCTCCATGAGTTCAAACTTGGCCATGGCCCGGGTCAGCGGAGCGAGTTTGGCGACAAGGGCTTGATACGCAGGGTCTGCTTCCATTTTGCGCGTTTGGTCCTCATATTCTGCGAGGCTGTGAAATCTGGTGGTGACCACAAAGGTTGCTCCGTCGGGCGCGAATAGTTGTCTCGCCAAACTCGTATCTATGCCCTGCCCTTGGCGCTTCTTCACCCACTCCTCCAGGGTTGCCCGAAACTCAGGAACCTTGCCAGGTGCAGGAAAACCTCGTACACGGTGAATAAACATGACTATCCCTCCGTCACCGAAGTAGGCCCCTGCCCGCCTTCGGCCTGTTCCGTATAGGGATTTGTGTCACCTGCAGTCGCCCGCCTTAGCCATCGCGCAGGATGTTGTGTGCGTCCACTCTCGCGCGGCAGCCGACGGCGCGTCCAGTCCGGCTCGTTCGCGGGGTGTGGTAACAGGTGCTTCAGGACTGCGGCCGCCGCCCGCCGAACCTCGCCGCATGGAGCCCGACGACTCGGCTCCCCAGGACGCGCAGGCGTTCATCGCCGCCCTCGACGAAGTCGATCTTTTGCGTTTCCGCGTCGTCGGCACGTACACCCGATACGACGAATCCGCCCGCAACGCCCTCCAGGACGCTCGACAGAAAATCCTCGCCGGGTTCGAGCCGCCGGGCCGCAAGCGCGAGAACCACCTGATCTGGGCCGCACCTGGGACCGGCAAGACCTATTTCGTCCAGCAAATCGCCGCGTCGCTGGGAGACGGCGTCCGCTACCACGAACTGAACCTCGCCAAGTGCACGGAAGCCGAATTTCGGTCCGGCTTGAGCGCTCTCGATGGCGGTCAGGCGTGCCTCTGCCTCATCGACGAGGTCGACGCCAAACCACAAGAACCCTGGCCCTACGAAATACTACTCCCCTACCTCGACGCGGCCGTGGAGCGCGGCGCGCGGTTCGTCTTCGTCCTGGCGGGCAGTTCGGGATCGAGTTTGGAGGACATCAAACAGCGGATCGCCGCCCGGCCGAAGGGCACGGACCTGCTAAGCCGCATCCCGACCGGCCACGAGCACGTCATCGGCCCGATGAGCCTCGGGGACCGGCTCCTCATCGTGCTCAGCCAGTTGCGGCAAGCCGGGCAGGAACGGAGCCGCGACATCCGCGCCATCGAGAAACTCGGCCTGTACTACGTCGCGCTGAACCCCCGGCTCGCGAATGCCCGCCAGTTGCGCGAGTTTGCGGTCCGGGCCGTGGAACGGGTGCCCAAAACCGACAGCCGGGTCAAGTACGATCACCTCTTTGTGCCGGGCGATCCGGAGAACAAGGCGTTCTGGGTGCAGGCGTCGCCGGTCGCCGAACGTCTCGTCAACACGTTTGTGGTGCTGGCGGGAGACCGCGTCGGGGTGAATGGGCTCAAAGACGAACTGTTCCTTTCGGACCTCCGGGACAAGACGCGCAGAGGGATGGAGGGGGCCATCCGTCGCGGACGCAGCGCCGGCTGACGGGCCTACGGGTATCACAGCGAGCCCATCATCGAGTCGGGCCAGGTGGTCGGGGCGCGCCGCGTGATCGACCCCGACGAAGCCGCGGTCGTGGTGCGGATCTTCGAATTGTACCGGGGGGGGATGAGTCCCGAAGCCATCGCGCATCGCCTCAACGACGAGCGCGTGCCCCCGCCTCGCCCGTCTCGCGGACGGCGCGTGATGGGGTGGACATGGAGTACCATCGCCGGGACGCCGCGGCGGGCGCTCGGGATCCTGAACAACCCGCTGTACGATGGCCGGCTCGTGTGGAACCGTAGCAAGAAGGTGCTCCATCCCGAGACGGGACGGCGCGTGATGCGGCCTCGGCCGGAATCTGAATGGCTGTCGGTGGACCTCCCGGACCTGCGGATTGTCCCGCCTGCATTGTGGCGTGCGGTCCAGGACCGCCGCGTTCATCGGCGCTCTCCGCTGCTCGGCAACACGCGCGGGCGGTACTCCTCAGCACTGCTGTCCGGCCTGCTCGTGTGCGGATCGTGCAGCTCACACTACGTTCTGAGAAAACCGAGGTATTACGGCTGCGCCGCGCACCTCGATCGCGGGCCCACCATCTGTGCAAACGGACGGCTCGTGCGCCTGGAGCTAGTCGAGGAACGCGTGGTCCCGCTCGTGATGGATCAGGTCTTCGTCGATGATATGGTCGAATACGTCACCCGGCACGTCAACGAGGAGATCCGCCGCCTGTCAGCTCCGCGGGCTAACGTCCGGCGCCAGCGAGAACGCGACCTCGCGCAGGCTCGGCGAGAGCTGGGCAACGTGCTCGGCGCAATCCGAGCGGGCCTGACGACCGCCTCGACCAGGGCCCTCCTCGAGACGAGTGAGCGGCGGGTCGCCGAGCTCGAGAAAAACATCCCAGACGTGGTGCCGTCCGTGAACGTGCTCCCGGAACGGATCGAAGGCTATTTATCCGACCTTCGGGCAGTGCTCAATACGGACACCGCGACGGCTGCTCGCATCGTTGCTCGAGCCGATTCGGCTGCGGCCGATAAATGGCCAGCTCGTTGGTGAGCTTCGGGGCAATTTGGCGTTCTTGCTCGGCGGACCGATAGTGCGGTGGCCAATTATGGTGCCGGGAGGGGGATTTCGTCATTAACGTACTGGCCGCTGGTCATCGGAACGGTCGCCTGACTCACAGTAGCCCCTCAGCACCACCGCAATTGATCCGCGCCACCGCGCCCACGTGCTGCTCGAGCACCTCGTCCCACAATCGCTGCCAAGGGCTGCGCCGCGCCCAAACGGACAAGTGGCGGATGGCCTCGTCTATCCTTTCCCGGTTCATCCCGGCCGTCCTCCGAACCCCGGTCATGACGCGCGCAACGCGTGCGACACCGACGGCGGCCGGGTGCGCGATTCGCCGCTCCATATTAGATTTCCGTTCGCCGTTGCGGGGGTCGACCCTACCATGGCATCCTAATCCGGGATATAGTCGCCGTATCCGATCCAAACCCCGCCGCACACAGAATGCGGGAAGCGGATATGATAGGATCAAGGCGAACGACAAGCGAGGAGGCCTTGGATGGCGATTACCCTAAAACACACGCGGCCCGTGACTGACGACGAGCTCCTGGAGCTCTCGCGCCAGAACCCAGGCTACCAGTTCGAGCGGAGTGCCAAGGGGGAGCTTATCGTGACGCCGGCGGGAATGGAGAGCGGGCGCGCCAGCGGCGAGGTGGTCGGCCAGCTCCGCGACTGGAACCAATCCGACCGCCCTGGTGTCGTCTTCGATTCCTCGACCGGTTTCAGGATGCCCGACGGCTCGGTGCTCTCGCCCGACGCCTCCTGGGTGCGCCGGGACCGATGGGACGCGCTCACGATCGAGGACCGGAAGAAACTTGGACCGTTTTGCCCGGATGCCGTCTTCGAAATCCGATCAGAAAGCAATACGCTCGCCGAGCTGCGCGACAAGATGCGCGCCTACCTTGCCAACGGCGCCCGGGTCGGCGTACTCGTCGACCCCGACCGGCGGACCGTCGAAGTCTACCGCCCCGGGCGGGAGCCCGAGATGCACCAGGATTCCAAGACGGTCTCGCTCGACCCCGAGCTCGCGGGATTCATCCTCAACCTCGAGTCCCTCTTCACGGCGTAATCCGCGCCGACGTAGTACCGTGAACTATCCTGCCAAAAGATATCTGGACTACTCACGAGGCGCTGGCGTGCAAGCTGTTTGAGTTTGGACCGGGGCTGAAGCAACAACTCGAACAAAACGTTCCGTGGTGCCGGGAGGGGGATTCCTGATTTGGCGACTTGGCCTGCAGTGCCGTTTGTCGCCTGAGGCGGCGGGGACCGAACCCTCGATCTCCTCTACGCCAATAAGTGTATCATGTCGCCAGACCTAACAAGTCGATGATCCGTGGTTCGAAACCACGAGGGCCCACAAGCGTTCATCCGAGACTTTCGGAAAGGCGTTTAAGCAATCCCGAATCAGGGGCTGCCTGAAAGGCGGTGCTGGCGCGGTGGGTATTCCGCAAAGGGGGAATGCCGATGGAACTCCAGACACGCGGACCGATTCATTATCGGCGCTGTCCGAGACGCGGGACGCGGTATGCGATGGGACATGGGTGTCCGGCGTGTAGACGCCGAAATCGGAAGCGGCCGGGCCGTTCGTTGACAGGTGCCTCTCGAGATCTCAAGAGTCGACGATCGTTCAGAAGTCCCGGATAACTAGCATGGTGATCGATGCCGCGGTTGCGGCTGCCATGTTGACCGTCGCGGCTATTGTCGTGCCGGCGCGGTCTCTCCCAGCACCGCCAGCACCGAGTCTATTGTTCTTCGATACGTGGCCCGACGATTGCGCCTCCTCCGATGGATGCGCCTCATGCGGACCGACACAATGCAACTGCTCGATCTCCTGCCTCCCGACGGACTGAACTGGTCGCGCCCTGGACAAAAGCGCACCATTGGCGAGCATCTTAGCCATGTGGCGCACGCCGAGCAATGGTACCTGGAGCGCGTGGCCCTGGGCGCTCCTCCCGATCCCGCGGCGAGCATCGCGGATCCCGTCGAGCACCTGGCTACAGTGCGGTCGAGCGTCGTCGCGCGGCTCTCCCGCATGACCCGCGAGGAGCGCGCACGCATTGTGCAGGCCGGCAACAAGCGCTGGTGGAGCACACGCAAGATGCTCGGTCGCATGCTTTATCACGAGCGATATCACATCCGCTCCATGGCTCGGATCGGCCGCCACCATCGGGTTCGGATACAGGAGGGTCTGGGCGGTTGGGAGCGCTACTAAACCGCCGGGGAGGAGCAGGCAAAGATGAATCTTCTTGGCGCCGCGAGGAGCACGGGATCTCTTGAAGCTGGGGTCGGATTCCAATGGCTACTCGGATGCGTTGCCGCCGCTACCGCGCTCGATGAGCGATTGAACTTCAGCAAGCACCTCACCGGCGCGGTCGGCTGGGCAACCCCAGTAGTCAAAGATGTTGCCGCGCCCGTGGCCGAACTCATCGCCCCGGCGGTCCTTGCCGCATATGACAATACTCGCAGCCCCCGTCGTCCGGGCCAGGTGGGGATGCAACCAGCCGACAAAACCGGTGGCATCGAACTCGGGGTTGAACCGGAACTGAAAAATCTTGAATAGATCTTTTACTTTGCCTGGATGCGAGACTGGGATCAACTGGCTCCAGAACTCGCCGTCTCGGACGCACGCCAGAGCCTCAGCACGTGCCTGGACGAGGCCGTCGGGCATCGCTTCAAATGCATAGAAACCGGGAAGAACCTGGTTTTCAGCGTTTGCGATAACCTTGAGCAACCGGGCCGCGGCCTGTTCCTGCGTCTCCGAACCCATGCCACCCTCCTCCTCATCACCTACGCGAGCGCCTGCCTACATGACCCGAGAGCGGCAAGCAGGACGATCGCCGACAGGATTACTCCTTCGCCAACGTTTGGATCGACGATGAGTGACTGTCGCAACATAGCCCAGCCGCTGCTCACCCACAACGCGCCGCATGTCTGGTGTCAAAATCGCCATCACGGTACCTCCGAGGCCAGTTGCCTGTCCTGTAGAGCCAGCCGTACCGGCAGGAGCGTTATCCGATAATCTCAATGGTAATGCGCAATCGGGATGGTCGAAAGAACCATTCCGCGGCCGATTCATGGTGCCATTCTTGGGACCCTCGACCCTGCCTGACGTGACGGGTCGTCCACTATGAGGGTGCCGCCTTCGGAGAGGATGGGGATCACCCGAGATTTGCCGCACCAATCTGTTTCCCCCGTGCCCCTCCGTAATCGGTATGGCTAATTGATGCTGTTCATGCTAAATTCTTGGTGCCAATTCGACGCCGCGCTATTCATTCCGGAGGGCACGTGAAGCTCTCGGCACCCGTCAGCCTGGTAGGCCTTCAGCTGCACCGCGATTCTGCCACCCCGCTGCACCGACAGCTGTACGACGGACTGCGGCAAGCCATCCTCGCGGGCCAACTCGTATCTGGCGCACGTCTGCCCTCCACACGATCGCTCGCGGATATATTGGAAATTTCACGCAACACCGTGCTCCTCGCGTACGATCAACTCCTGATCGAGGGCTATGTCCACGGAAAGGTGGGAGCGGGAACGTATGTCACGAACTGCTTTCCCGACGGCTTTCTCCGCCCTCACCTGAGCCTGCCACCGGGCGGCCCCGGCCGCGCACCATCGCGACGGGGCCGTATCTTGCGTCGGCTGGGACAGCGACGAACGACGGCGTCGAACGACACCCCGCTTCGGCCGTTCCGAACGGGCGTCCCTGCGCTGGACGTCTTTCCGTGGAAGCTTTGGGGACGATTGCTGGCCCGGCGATGGCGGTCCCTGTCCCCGTCCCTCGTGGGTGGCAAGCATCCGCTGGGATACCGGCCGTTGCGAGAGCTCGTCGCAGCCTATCTGAGAGACGCTCGAGGGCTCTTCTGCACGTCCGATCAAGTGATTCTCGTCGGAGGCTCGCAACAAGGCCTCGACCTCGCGGCTCGCGTCCTCCTTGAGCCGGGGGCCGCGGTCTGGGTAGAAAATCCAGGGTATCCAGGGGCGCACGGCCTCTTTCGTGCGGCCGGTGCACGGTTGATCCCCGTGTCGGTGGATGCTGAAGGACTCGATGTCACGGCTGCTATCACGCGATGCGCACACGCGCGATTGGCGTTCGTCACCCCGAGCCATCAGTTCCCCCTCGGCGCCACCATGGGTGTCGCCAGACGATTGTTACTGCTGCAGTGGGCCGGCGAACACAACGCGTGGATCTTGGAAGATGACTACAACAGCGAGTACCGGTACCGCGGCCAACCTCTGCCCGCCTTACAGGGCCTGGACCGCAAAGGACGGGTGATTTACCTCGGGACGTTCAGCAAGGTGCTGTTTCCGGGGCTACGTCTCGGGTACCTCGTCGTGCCGTCAGACCTGATCGATGCGTTTTCCCGGGCGAGTTTCTTGACGGGCTACTATCCTCCGATTCCGAACCAGGCCGTACTCGCCGACTTCATCGCCGAAGGGCACTTTGGCCGCCATATCAGACGCACGCGTTCCCTGTACGAGGAACGTCAAGGCCGTCTGGTGGAAGCCGCAAAGCGGTGGCTGACGGACCTCCTCGAAGTCGACGCCGCGGAAGCAGGGATGCACTTAGTTGGTCGGCTCGTCGGGCCGGCAAGTGACGCGGAGGCGGCACAACGTTGCGCTTCCCAGGGCATTGACGTCACACCGCTCTCAGTGTGCTGCGTGGAGAAAGTCCGGAAGCGCGCGCTGTTACTGGGCTACGCCGCCTTCGACGAACGCGCGATCGTCGATGGTGTTCAGCGGATGGCAGTGGCACTTCGGCCAGACGATGGGAAGCCCTCGCGTCGAACAACGGCCGCATCTCCGGATGCGGGACAGCCGACGATCGGTTGAACGCGCCAGTTCCAACGTACGTGCGAGGCTGGGACTCGCGGCGTTCACCCGCATCCTCGTGCGACGGGGCGTCGTAGGACGATCGCATACAGTACATTCTAGGAGAAGGGCGGCGGGGCCGCGTGTAAGTGTGCTCGATAGCCGAACTGGTGCCGGGAGCCCGTCACCCGCATTATACAGTTGGCCGTTGGCCACCGCCGCGGTAGCCTGACGCGCCTCGTCCCGGATATTGGCGTCCCCCATGGGGGACGCCGGGGCCCCGGAGCCGCTCATGTCAGCAGGGGTCCGCGCCCGCGCAGCCAACGTCATTGCCATGAGCGTTCAGAACAACGGGATATCAGCGCGCCCGAGCGTCACCGGCCAGGGCTTCCTACCGGGGCAGCCCGGCAACCCCGGCGGGCGGCCCAAAGGTCTGGCGTCCGCCCGTTCCGAACGCGATGGCGATTTCGTGCGACCTGCCGACCTATCTCCTGTTAGGACTTCGGTTTCTCGAGGGTGCTACTGGTAGCGATTCCGAATGGCTTTCGCGCAGGCGCAGTACCACTCGGGCGCATCGGATCGTAGGCGGAATCCAGCATTACTTTTGGGAAGCGGTTCAATCCCAGTCGCTCCAAAAAGAGGGGGGATGGACTCGTGAGCATCATTGCATGGATCGTCGTGGGCATCATCGCAGGATGGCTCGCCAAAATGGTCGTCCCGGGCGAGGGACCCGGCGGCGTTCTGGGGGACCTCGTTGTCGGTGTTATCGGTGCGATTGTCGGCGGATGGATCTTTAACTACTTCGGCCATGCAGGCGTCACGGGCATCAATATCGGGTCGATCATCGTCGCGTTCATCGGCGGTGTGATTCTTTTGTGGATTGTTCGTGCTGTGACAGGGAAGAGAGTGAGAGCGTAGACCAAACTGAACTAACAAGTCAGCGGGCCGTTGCCGACCGCCGCAGCGGTAACACGACTCGCTTTGACGGCATCCCCCCATGGGGACGCGGTCCTCGCTGCGGCGCCTCAGATGGCAGGGGTCCGAGGCTGAGCGGCAAACGTCCTTGATATGAGTGTTGAGAACAACGGATCAGGAACGCGGACGGGCGGCATCACCGGTCGGGGCTTCCTTCCGGGGCAGTCCGGCAACCCCGGCGGCCGACCCAAGGGTTTGGCCGCCGCCGCGCGGGCGGCCGTGGGCGACGACGGGCATGCGCTCGTCGAGTTCTTCGACGCGATCCGGCGGGGGGACGGTAAGGCTCTCGGTGTACGTCAAATCCCGTTGGCCGCCCGGATGGACGCCGCCCGATGGCTGGCCGACCGCGGCTGGGGTCGGGCCGTGACAGTCGTCGAACTGCCGGACGCCTCCGCCGGGCCGTTCACATCTGAGCAGGCCGCCGCGCTGAAGGAGATGCCGCCGGAACTGAAGGACAGGATCAGGCAGTGGCTCCAGGAGCGCCGCGAGGAGTATCTCGCCCGGGAGCGCGAGGCGGCGGAAGCCAAAATGCGATCGTACCTGCCGGTTGGGCCGGACGGGAACGGGGACGAAGCCCGGTGACACAGCATAGCCATGGCGCATCTTGACTTCAACTATCCCGGGCTGGGTGAAGCCT
>DASYZR010000005.1 GCA_035945995.1 bacterium | reverse complement strand
CGCGTACCGGTCGCGCACCGCGACGGGCAGCACGTCGAGCTCCATGCCGACCCGCCGGACCGCCCGCCCGGCGGCCTCCGCGACGAGCGTCGCGAGGCCCCGCAGACTGGCGAAAGGCACGATCCGCTCGAGGGCGCTGTCCGCGCGCGCCCGCTCGATGACCCGCCGGACCGCGTAGACCGGTTCGCCTTCCGCCGGGACGACGAGCATGCCGCTCTGGATGCTGCCGGTGAAGTAGAAGAGGTCCGCGTTCTGGGCGATCAGCGCGGCGTCGATGCCGGCTCCGGCGAGGTGCCGCTGGAGCGCGGCGCTCCGCCGCCGCAGTTCCTCACGGGGGGTCGACGGCGTCGAAGCTGCGGTCACGTCCATCGAGGGGTCAGCCGAGCGCGCGGCGATGCGCGAGCAGGAGCCGGAAGGCGATGAGCCCGCCGTAGGGCGCCCACCGCGCGGTGAGATCGCGGACCCCGGCTTCGGACAGCAACTCCTGCCGGCCCGCGAACCAGGTGAGGGCGTGACGGACGGCGAGGTCCCCGGCCGGAACGACATCGAAGCGCCGGAGCGCCCGCAGCAGCACCCACTCCGCCGTCCAGCGGCCGATGCCCGGGAGCGCGGTGAGCGTCTCGATCGCGGCGTCCGCCGGCATCGCGGCCAGCGCGGCTTCGGCGAGGCCGCCCCGGCCGAACGTCCGCGCGAGTTCCCTCACGGCGAGCGCCTTCGCCGTGCTGAGCCCGGGACGGCGCAGGGAGACGAGGCGCTCGCCGGCGAGGCTGGCCGCGTCGGGAAACGTCCAGTAGACGTGACCCCCAAACGCGAACGGCGTGCCGAACCGCAGGGCGAGCGCCGCGCGGTGGGCGTTCGCCGCGGCCGCGCTGATCTGCTGGCCCAGAATCGTGTGCACGAGCGCCTCAAACAGGGTCGGGTAGCCGGGCAGCGCCGCGGTCACGCCCGCGCCCGAGATGGCCCGGCGGACAGGCTCGGGGATGCGGCGCGACAGCCCCCTCGCCGGATCGTCGAGGCCAAACAGCCGGCCAATCACCTGTTCGAGCACGGCACGCGGCGCGTGTCCGGCGAGCAGGCGGACGGAGAGTCGTCCACCGCCGCGCACGAGTCCCGGGACCGCCCCGTTTGCGCGGGCAGGGGTCACTTCAACCAGAAAGGCATCGCCCTCGACCACGAGCCGCCGGCGCCACCTCTGCCCGTCGAACCAGACGAGCGGATCGGCGGGACCGCGCTTGAGGACGGCCGCGGTGGCGTGAAAGTCGAAGCCCGGCGGGCACGGCAGGGCGAGGGCGCGCACCTCGTAAGAATAACACGCGGCGGGCGCCCTCCGATTCCGCCGGGGAGAGGGGCGCCGTCGACAAAGGACGCGGATCGCCCGGCGCAGAAGAGTCCGCCGCCGGCACACCGACCCACTCCGCACCCGTTTCCACCGTCGCTCCATCCCGGCACACCGGCAACCGCCCGCCGGGGCTCGTCGGACCCCGCGGCGACATTCCTTGGAGGAGGCGCATGCCGTGAAGCGTGCGATCGGCGTCACGATCAACGGGACCAAGTACTCTCACGAAGTCGAGCCCCGGCTGCTTCTGGTTCACTACATCCGCGAGGTGCTCGGACTCACCGGCACGCACGTGGGGTGCGACACCAGCAACTGCGGCGCGTGCACGATCATGCTGAACGGCCGCGCCGTGAAGTCCTGCACGCTCCTCGCCGTCCAGGCCGACGGCGCCCAGCTGCAGACGGTCGAGGGGCTGGCGACCAACGGCGACCTGCACCCCATTCAGCAGGGGTTCTGGGAAGAGCACGGCCTGCAGTGCGGGTTCTGCACGCCGGGGATGATGATGACCGCGCTCGAACTGCTGCGCCGCCATCCGGATCCCACAGACACGCAGATCCGGGAAGGGCTGGAAGGCAACCTCTGCCGGTGCACCGGCTACCAGCACATCGTGAACGCGATCCTGAACGCCGCCGGCAAGATGCGCGGCGTCACCGTCTCGCGGTAGCGGGGGACGACCATCATGGCGGTCACCAAACTCTTTGGCGCCAGCATCCGCCGCCGGGAAGACCCGCGCCTGATCACGGGCCAGGCCACCTATACCGACGACATGCACCTGCCCGGCATGGCGTACGCGTCCATCGTGCGCAGCCCGCACGCCCACGCCCGGATCGTCCGCGTCAACGCCGAGGCGGCGCGGGGGCGGCCCGGGGTCATCGCCGTGTTCACGGGAAGGGACCTCGAGGGCAAGATCAACCCCATTCCGACGGCCTGGCTGATTCCGAACTCGGACCTCAAGACGCCGCCGCACCCGGCGCTCGCCACGGACCGCGTGCGGTACGCCGGCGACGGGGTGGCGGTCGTCGTGGCGGAGGATCCGTCCGCGGCCGCGGATGCCGCCGCGCTTGTCAGGGTAGATTACGAGCCGCTCCCCGTCATCGTCGATCAGGAGCAGGCCGTGCGCGCCGGCGCCCCCCAACTCCACGCGGACGCGCCCCACAACGTGGCGTTCACGTGGCGCGCCGCGGGCGGCGATGCCGAGGCCGCGTTCGCCGACGCCGCGCGCGACGGCGTGGTGATCCGGCAGCGCTTCGTCAACCAGCGCCTCATCCCGAACGCGATCGAGCCGCGCAGCGTCGTCGCCCGGTACGCCCAGGCCTCGGGGGAGCTGACGGTCTGGTATACGACGCAGAACCCGCACATCGCGCGCTTCCTGTGCTCGGTCGTGACGGGGATCCCTGAGCACAAGATCCGGGTCGTGGCGCCCGAGGTTGGCGGCGGATTCGGCAGCAAGATCCCCTTCTACGCCGACGAGGCGGTCGTCGTGTTCTGCGCCCGCGCGACGGGCCGGCCGGTGAAGTGGACCGAGGACCGCCGCGAGAACTATCTCGCGACGATCCACGGGCGCGACCACATCACGGATCTCGAGATCGCCGCGCGGCGCGACGGCACGCTGCTCGCGCTGCGCGGCAAGACCTGGGCCAACCTGGGCGCCTACCTCTCCACCGCGGCGCCCGGCGTGCCGACGATCCTGCACGGGCTCATGCTCACGGGCTGCTACACGATTCCGAGCTTCGCGTACGAAGTGGTCGGGGTGTTCACCAACACGACGCCGGTGGACGCCTACCGCGGGGCCGGGCGGCCCGAGGCGGCCTATCTGATCGAGCGGATGGTCGACCTCGTGGCCGGCCGCCTCGGCATGGACCCGGCCGAGGTGCGACGCAAGAACTTCATTCCGCCCGACAAGTTCCCGTACACGACGGCGGAGGGACTCGCGTACGACAGCGGCAACTACGCGCCGGCGCTCGACCGCGCGCTCGAGCGGGTCGAGTACGCGCGGCTCCGCGGCGTGCAGAAGCAGGGGCCGAAGGACGGCCGGTATCTCGGGATCGGTCTCAGCACGTACGTCGAGATCTGCGGGCTCGGCCCGTCGGCGGTGGCCGGCGCGGTGGGCTTCCAGGGCGGCCTCTGGGAGAGCGCGATGGTGCGCCTGCATCCGACCGGCAAGGCGACCGTGTTTACCGGGACGTCGCCCCACGGCCAGGGAGAAGAGACGACGTTCGCGCAGTTGGTGGCGGACGAATTGGGGCTGCCGATCGACGACATCGAGGTGGTGCACGGCGACACCGGGGCCATCGCGATGGGCTGGGGCACGTACGGCAGCCGGACGACCGTCGTCGGGGGCGCGGCGATCGCGGTGGCCGCGCGGAGGGTCCGCGACAAGGCGGCGAAGATCGCCGCCCACATGCTGGAGGCGGCGGAAGCCGACCTCGCCTTCGACCAGGGCCGCTTCTACGTCCGCGGCAGCCCGGACCGGGCGAAGACGATTCAGGAGGTGACGCTCCAGGCGTATCTCGCGTGGAACCTCCCCGCCGGCGTCGAGCCGTCGCTGGAGGCCTCCGCGTTTTACGATCCGTCCAACTTCACCTTCCCCTTCGGCGCCCACGTCGCCGTCGTGAAGGTGGACGCGGACACCGGCGAGGTGGAGCTGCGGCGGTACGTCGCCGTGGACGACTGCGGCCGGGTGATCAATCCCCTGATCGTCGACGGGCAGGTCCACGGCGGCCTCGTCCAGGGCATCGCCCAGGCGCTGTACGAAGCCGCGGCCTACAGCCCGGAAGGCCAGTTGCTGACCGGATCGATGGCCGAGTACGCGGTCCCCCGGGCCCGTATGTTCCCGCGGTTCGTGACGGATCGTACCGAGACGCCCTCGCCGCACAACCCGATCGGCGTGAAGGGCGTCGGCGAGACCGGGACAATCGCGAGCACGCCCGCCGTGGTCAACGCCGTGCTGGACGCGCTGCGCCCCTTCGGCGTCACCCATCTCGACATGCCCCTGACCCCGCAGCGCATCTGGGCCGCGATCCACAAGAACGCGAAGAACGCGCCGAGGAGCAGCGCCTCATGATTCCGCTGCGGGCGGGATCAACGGCACAGTTCGCTTCGCCATCAGAACCGGAGGTGACCGCAGGATGATCCCCGCGCCCTTTGAGTATCACTCGCCGTCGACGGTGCAGGAGGCGATCGGCCTGCTCGAACGGCACGGCGACGAGGCGAAAGTGCTGGCCGGCGGCCACAGCCTGCTGCCGATCATGAAGTTCCGGCTGGCGCAGCCGAAAGTGGTCGTGGACATCGGACGGATTCCCGGACTGGACAAGATCGAGGTCCGCGGCTCGACGATCGCGATCGGCGCGCTCGCGACGCACGACGCCGTCGAGGAGAGCGATGTGCTGCGGACGCGGTGTCCGCTGCTGCCGGAGACGGCGTCGGTCATCGGCGACATGCAGGTCCGGAACCGCGGGACGATCGGCGGCAGCCTCGCGCACGCGGATCCGGCGGCGGACTATCCCGGCGCGATTCTCGCCCTCGAGGCGGAGATCGTCGCCGCCGGCCCCAAGGGGACGCGGACCATTCCGGCGCGCGACTTCTTCGTGGAGATGCTGACCACGGCGCTCGCGCCGAACGAGATCATCACGGAGATCCGCGTGCCCGTGACCGGGAAGGCGGCGGCGTACCTGAAGCACCCGCATCCGGCCAGCGGGTACGCGGTCGTGGGCGTCGCCGTCGTGCTGCAGATGAGCGGCGGCAAGGTGCAACAGGCGGCGATCGGCCTGAACGGGGTGGCGGGCAAGGCCTACCGCGCGTCCGCCGTCGAGCAGGCACTGCGGGGCAAGACCCTCGACGAGCAGACCGTGGCGGCGGCCGCGGCCCGCGCGGCCGACGGCGTCGACGTGCAGGCGGATCTGTACGCGTCGAGCGAGTTCCGCGCCCACCTCGCGTCGGTGTACACGAAGCGCGCGGTGCTCAAGGCGGCGTCGCGGGCGACGTAGAGACCAAAGGGCGAGTTCCCGCGGCGGCCGCGCCCGGAAGACGGCGGAGGCGCCCGGCCTCTCGCGTGTGCGCGCCCGGGCGCGTGTTATAATGGGGAACGCTCGGAGGGGTGCGAGAGCCCGGCCGAATCGGCACGCCTGGAGAGCGTGTAGGCGGGAAACCGCCTCGTGGGTTCAAATCCCACCCCCTCCGCCACGGTGTTCGTCCGGCCGATAACCTCCCCCGGAGGGTACCGAATGA
Source organism: bacterium (assembly GCA_035945995.1). Lineage (NCBI taxonomy): Bacteria > bacterium. The sequence continues at coordinate 79,014 of DASYZR010000005.1, read as the reverse complement.
ACGTCCGCGATGCGCGGCGGGCGGTCTTCGATTTTCTGAGGACGCTGATCGTCGCGTTTGTGCTCGCTCAGGTCATCATGATCTCGGTCGCCCAGGCCTTCCAGGTCGAGCAGTACTCCATGGAGCCGAACCTGCTGCCGCGCGACCGCGTGCTGGTGAACAAGTTCATCTACCGCTTCCGGCCGCCGCATCCGGGGGAGATCGTCGTCCTCAAGCCGCCGACCGATCCGTCGCGAAACTACATCAAGCGGGTGGTGGCCGTCGGCGGGCAGCGCGTGGAGATCCGCGCCGACCACGTGTACGTGAACGGCCGCATGCTGCCGGAATCGTACCTCCACGGTCCGACCGTGGGCGCGTACGGGCCGACGATCGTGCCCGTGCGCGACGTCTTCGTGCTCGGCGACAACCGCGGCAACAGCGAGGACAGCCGGATGTTCGGCTTCGTGCCGATGCGCAACCTCGTCGGCGAAGCGGTCATGATCTATTGGCCGCCGGAACGCGTCCGGGTTTTTCGCTAGGCCGGATCCCCGTCCGCTCCGTCGCCCGCCGCAGCTGAGGCGGCGCTCTCCCGGAGCACGCGCCGCAGCGGCTTGCCGATGAGCGTTTTCGGAATCGCGTCGACGATTTCGATGCGCCGCGGCACCTTGTAGGCCGGCATCCGGTCGCGCAGCCATTCCCGGATGCGGGCGCGGGCCGCCCCCGCGTTCTCCCCGGCCGGCGCGCCCGCCGCCGGCGCCGCGTCGGGCGCGAGCGTCACGTACGCCACGATTGTTTCTCCCCGCAGGGGATGGCGGACTCCGACCACCGCGGCGTCGCGCACGAGCGGATGCTGCAGGAGCAGGTCCTCGATCTCGCGCGGGTAGATCTTCAAGCCGCCGACGATGATCATGTCCTTCTTGCGGTCTTCGATGAAGAGAAAGCCGTCCGAATCCGCCCGCGCCACGTCGCCGGTATAGAGCCACCCGCCGCGCAGGGCGGCGGCGGTCTCGTCGGGCGCGTTCCAGAACCCCTGCATCACCTGCGGGCCGCGCACGAGGAGCTCGCCGGCCTCGCCGGCCGGCAGATCGCGCGTGCCGGTGTCCACGTCCACGACGCGGACGTCGGTGCCGGGGACCGGGATTCCGATGCTGCCCGGCTTTTGGACGCCGCCCGCCCAGATCGGGTTCGCGGCCACGAGCGGGCTCGCTTCCGTGAGCCCATAGCCCTCCGCGAGCCGGCCGCCGGTCAGCTCCTCGAACCGCCGCGCCACCTCCGCCGGCAGTCCGGCGGCGCCGGAGAGGCAGTACCGGATCGATTTCAGATCGTGGCGGGCGATGTCTTTGAGATGGTTGATCGCGGCGTACATGGCGGGCACGCCCGGAAAGACGGTCGGGCGCCACCGCGGCACCTGCTCCGCCACCAGGCGCGCGTCGAACATGCGCATCAACACCATCAGGTGGGTCGCGGCGAGACGCACGCCGACGTTCAGCACGAGCAGGCCGTACACGTGAAACAGCGGGAGGGCGACGAGGAAGCATTCGGCGCCTTCCCGCAGGTCGCGGAACCATGCCAGGCCCTGCGCGGCGTTGGCGGCGAGATTGCGGTGCGTCAGCATCGCACCGCGCGGCCGTCCGGTCGTCCCGCCCGTGTACTGCAGCACGGCGAGGTCGTCGGGCCCCGCGCCCTCCGAGGCGGGCAGGGGCCGCGCCCGCATCATCCGGGTCCACGGGACGAGCCCGGCGTCGCGGGGCATGGCGTCGCCTTCGCGCCGCTCGCGGAGCACCCGGTAGAGCAGGCGCCACAGCGGCGGGAAGTAGTCCGCGACCTTGGTCAGGATGATGCGCTCCAGGCCGGTGTCGCGGCGCACCGCGGCCACCGGAGGGTACAGACGGGTCAGCGTGATGAGGACCTTGGATTGCGAGTCCCGGAGGAGAAACGCGAGGTCGTCGCCCCGGTACAGCGGGTTGATCTGGACGACGGTGGCGCCGGCCTTGAACGTTCCGTACGCGGCGACCGGATACTGCGGCAGGTTCGGCAGCGAGATCGCAACGCGGTCGCCGCGGCGGACGCCGAGGGCGCGCAGCGCCCCCGCGAACCGATCGCTCTGCTCATCCAGCGCCCGGTAGGAGAGCGCCGAGTGGAACGTGGGGCCGCTCAGGATGATCGCCGGACGGCGCGGATGCCGGGCGGCGCTCGCACGGAGAAACGTCTGGAGCGGGACGGCGGGAATCCTGATGTCACGGGGAACGTCGGGGGCGTAGAACCGGTGCCAGGGCCGTTCCTCCACCGCTCACCTCCGACCTTCCCGAAGCGAACTCGGGCAGGTTCCGCGCGGTTGTGATCAGCCCCTTTTGTACCCCGCGGAGGAGACGGCCTGGAACGTGCGCGGCGCCGCCGGAGGAGCCGGCCGCCCCCGGACGAATGGAGCCGGGGAGGTGGCGGATGTACGAGGTGGCCAAGTTCCTTCACGTCTTCGGGGCGGTGTTGCTGCTCGGCAACGCGATCGTCTCCGCGCTGTGGAAGGCCGGGGCGGACCGCACCGGCGACGCCGTCGTGGCAGGCACCGCAGCGCGCACCATCGGGCGCGCCGACCGCGCGTTTGTCATTCCCGGGGCGATTCTGCTCATCGGGGCGGGTTACGCGATGGCCGCCCGGCGGCCGTGGCCCCTGCACGGTCTTCCCTGGCTCGAATGGGGCCAGGGCCTCCTGTATCTCGCGATCCTGGTGTGGCTCCTCGTGCTCGTCCCGGCGCAGCGTCGCATGGCCTCGCTCGCGGGCGGCGCCCGCGGCGGCCCGCTGCCCGACGCGTACGTGCAGGCAAGCCGGCGCTGGGCCATGTGGGGCGGGGTCGTGACGCTCTCGCTGTTGATCGCGTTGTTTCTCATGGCGGCGAAGCCCTGACGGCATGAACACGCAGGCCGCCGCCCATCCGGGCGGCGCCCCGCGCTTTGCGCGGGGTCCGGCGCCGCTCCTCCTGGGTATGGTCCTTTTCATCGCGTCGGAGACCATGTTTTTCGGCGCGTTGTTCGGGGCGTACTTTACCCTCCGCGGTGAAACCGCGGTCTGGCCTCCGGCGGGCGCGCGCCTCGATCTCGTGGAGATGTCGATCGCCACGGCGATTCTGCTCGGCTCGAGCGTGCCGGCGCACCTCGCGGCGCACGCGCTGCGGGACGGCGCGCCCGCGGCCGCCGTCCGGCGCCTCCTGCTGGCGGCCGTGATGGGGGTGGCGTTTCTCGGGCTCAAGCTCCATGATTGGGCGACCGCCGGGTTTTCCGTGGCGTCGCACGCCTACGGCACGATCTTCTTCACCCTGACGGGGTTTCACGCGCTGCACATGGTGGCGGGCGTCATCCTTCTCGCCGGGCTGGCGGCGAAGGTCGCCGGCGGACACCTCCGGCCTGAGACGGGGGGCGCCGACGCCGTCATCTACTACTGGCATTTCGTCGACGCCGTGTGGCTCGCGGTATTCTCGACGATCTGGCTCATCCGATGAGCCGCCGGTGGCGCAGCGCGGCCGCCGGCGTGACTGTGATGATCGTGGCCGCCGCGGCGTTCCTCATGAGCCACCTCCCGCGGGCGGGTGAGGCGGCGGCGACGAGCGCCGCGACGGCGGGCGACGTCCGGCGAGGCGCCGAACTCTATGCGACGCACTGCGCCTCGTGTCACGGGGCGGTGGGCGAGGGCACCGCCGACGGCATCCCGCTTCGGAGCATCGGGACGGCCGCGGTGGACTTCGTCCTGACGACCGGGCGGATGCCCCTCGCCGACCCGCACCAGCCGATGCTGCGGCGCCGGACTCCCTGGACCGCGCGCGACGTCGCCGACCTCGTCGCGTTTGTGGCGTCGCTCGGGTCGGGCGGTCCGGCGATCCCGGCCGTGCATCCCGAGGACGGCGATCTCGCCCTCGGCGGGAAGATCTTCACCGCCAACTGCGCCCCGTGCCACGGGACCGCGGGCCAGGGCGCCGCGGTCGGCGAGGGCGCCGACGCGCCCGATCTCTACGAGGCGACGCCGGGGCAGATCGCCGAGGCCGTGCGGATCGGCCCGGATCCGATGCCGCGGTTCGACGCGGGCACCATCGATCAGCACGCCCTGGACTCGCTCGTCCGCTACGTCACGTTTCTCCGGCGGGCCCCGAATCCGGGCGGGCTGAGCCTGGGGCACATGGGGCCGGTGGCGGAGGGATTCGTCGGATGGGCGATCGGCCTGGCCCTCCTCGTCGTGATCATTCGCCTGATCGGGACGACGACCTGATGCGCCCCGCAGAACGGCCGGTCGCCGCGCTGTTGATCGCGTCGATCGGCGCGAGCCTGGCCCTCGCGGCCGTCTACATCGCCGGCGGCCAGCCGCAACTCGAAGGTGTCCTGCTGGCCTGCTCGCTCGGCGGCCTCGGGGCCGCCGTGATCGTCTGGGCGCTGCGGCTCCTGCCGCACGAAGAGGTGACAGACGTGCGCGAGCCCGAGCCGTCGCCGGAGGCCGTCCGCGCGGGAGCCACCGCGGCCCTCGTCGCCGGCGAGGAGCTGCTCGCCGGCCGGCGGACGCTCGCGCGGCTCCTGCTTGGCGCGCTGGCCGGGTTGGCGCTGGTCCTCTTCTTCCCCATCCGGTCGCTCGGGCCGCGGCCCGGCCGGTCGCTGTTTCACACCGAGTGGGGCCCCGGCGCCTTTGTCGTGGACGGCGACGGCCGCCGGGTCCGCAACAACCGGCTTGCCGTCCAATCGGTCATCACCGTCTTTCCGGAGGGGCACGCCGGATCGCCGGTGTCGCAGACGCTCCTGATCCGCGTCGATCCGGCGCTGCTGGACCTGCCGCCGGCCCGAGCGGCGTGGGCGCCGGACGGCTACGTCGCCTTCTCGAAGATCTGCACGCACGCCGGATGTCCGGTCGGGCTCTACCGCGCGGCGGCCCATCAGCTGCTGTGTCCCTGCCACCAGTCCACGTTCGACGTCCTGCGCGGGGCGGTGCCGGTGTTCGGACCGACGACCCGCGCGCTGCCGCAGCTGCCGCTGCGGATCGACGCGGACGGTTTCCTCCGCGCGACCGGCGATTTCTCCGCGCCGGTCGGGCCGGGATTCTGGGAGCGCTCGTGATCCGCCGCCTCGTGCTGTGGCTCGACGACCGCCTCGGCGCGGCCTCCTTCGCGCGCCGGGCGCTGCGCAAGGCATTTCCCGATCACTGGGCGTTCGTGCTCGGCGAAGTGGCCCTGTATGCCTACGTTCTCCTCGTCCTGACCGGGGTGTTCTTGACGTTCTTCTTCACGGCCTCGGGCCAGGACGTGGTGTACCAGGGACCGTACGCGCCGCTGCGCGGCGTGCGGATGTCGGCGGCCTACGCCAGTGTGCTGTCCCTCTCGTTCGAGGTGCGGGCGGGCCTCGTGATGCGCCAGATCCACCACTGGGCCGCCCTCGTCTTCGTCGCCGCGATCGCCGCGCACGCCCTGCGGGTGTTCTTCACCGGCGCGTTCCGACGGCCGCGGGAGATCAACTGGCTGATCGGCACGAGCCTGCTGCTCTTGGCGATGGCCGCCGGGTTTACCGGGTACTCGCTGCCGGACGATCTGCTCTCCGGCACCGGCATCCGGATCGCGTACTCCGTGCTCCTGTCGATCCCGGTCGTGGGAACGTGGGCGGCGTTCCTGTTCTTCGGCGGCGAGTTCCCTGCGCCGGTCACGATCGGGCGGCTGCTCGCCCTGCACATCATGCTGCTCCAGGGGCTGATCATCGCCGCCCTGGGGCTGCACCTCGCGATCATCTGGCACCAGAAGCACACGCAGTTTCGCGCGCCGGGCCGGACGGAGAACACGGTCACCGGCTCGCCCCTGTGGCCGAACTACGCGATGAAGTCGATCGGGCTGGCGCTGGTGGTATTCGCGGTGCTGGCCATGCTCGGCGGGCTGTTCCAGATCAACCCGGTGTGGCTGTACGGCCCGTACGATCCGACGACGGTGAGCGCGCCCGCGCAGCCGGACTGGTACGTCGGGTGGCTCGAAGGCGCCCTGCGCCTCATGCCGAATTGGGAGATTCGCGCGCTCGGGCACACGATTCCCGAGCCGTTCTTCCCGGGTGTGGTGGTGCCGGGCGTGCTCATCGCGGCGTACGCGCTCTGGCCGTTCATCGAGCAGCGCGTGACCGGCGACCGCGAGGTGCACCACTTCCTCGACCGCGCCCGCGACGCGCCCGGGCGCAGCGGCGTCGGCGCCGGCGGGCTCGCCTTCCTGGTGGTGCTCACCCTCGCCGGCAGCAACGACGCGCTGGCGCGGCTCTTCGGCGTGCCGGTCGAGGTCGTGACGATCGTGCTGCGCGGCCTCGTCCTGTTGGTCCCGGCGGCGGTGGGATGGGTGACCTACGTCGCATGCCGGGAACTCAAGGCCCGCGACGCGCATCCGGCGGCGGCGTGGCACACCCTCCGGCGCGGTCCCGGCGGCGGCTACGTCGAGTCCGACGACGGCCGATGATCCCCGTGCCGTTCCTGCTGTCGGCGGCGGTGCTCGGACTGTACGGCGCGGGGCTCCGCCGGTACAACCGCCGGCACCCGTCCCGTCCGTTCCCGCCGGTCCGCGCCGCGGCCTTCGCGATGGGGGCCGCCGCGGGCGCGGCGGCGCTGGGTCCGCCGCTCGATCCGCTCTCGGCGTGGTTCCTGAGCGCGCACATGGCGCAGCACCTGCTGCTCATGGTTATCGCCGCGCCGCTGCTCCTGCTCGGCACGCCGCTGCGCGTCGCCCGGCAGAGCGGCGTGCCGGCGCTGGAGCGCCTTGCGGCCTGGCTGGCGCACAGCCGCGCGGTGAAGGTGATGGTCTGGCCCCCCGCCGCGTGGGGTGCCTACGCGGCGGTGCTCGTCGGCTCGCACTTTTCACCGCTGTACGAAGCGGCGCTCGAGCATCCGGCCGTCCACGTTGCGGAGCACGCGCTGTACCTCGCGGCGGCGCTCCTGTTTTGGTCTCCGGTCGTGGGACTCGACCCGTCACCGTGGCGCATGGGATACGGGCTCAGGGTGCTGTACGTCGCGGCGGCGCTGCCCGTGCAATCCCTGTTGGGCGTGGCGATCTTCGCCGCCCGCCGCCCGCTCTATCCGCATTACGCGATCGCATCCGCCGTCCGGGGCACGCCGGTGCTGGCCGACCAGCAGGCGGGCGGCCTCGTCATGTGGCTCGGCGGGGGGCTTCCGGTCATCGCCGCGATGCTCGCGATCGCGGCCGCATGGGCCGCGGAGGACCGGCGCCTCGCCGATCACCTCGACCGCGCGGGCGGGCCGGTCTCCGAGCCCCCGCCGGACGGCCGCACCGGAGAGCCGTGGGGCGTCTCCGCCGCGCGGTCGTCGCGCACCAGTCCGACGAGCGCCGCGGTGACGGCGAGCCCACCGAGCGCCGCCAGCCACCACCCGTAAATTAATCCTGTGAGCCCGACGGCGCAGCCGAGGGCCAGGACCACCGGCCAGGGGCTGTGCGACGCGAACACGCCGACCGGCTCACCGGCGGCGTCGGCCGGGCGTGCCTCGGGTCGATCGGCGGCCGGCGACCCGCGGCGGGCGGCCAGGTAGACGGCGGCGATCGCGAGGCCCGCCGTCATTGTGAGCAGCATCAGCGTGCCGGCCATTTCGTAACTGACAAACCAGTAGATCGCGGCGACCACCAGGGCGAACGCCGCGGCGCCGAGCATCACGCGGCCGGTGGTGCTCACGGCGCCTCCCGGACCAGGGCCGCGGCGGCCGGATGATGCAGGTCGAACACCGGCCGCTCCGACCGGATGGGCGGGAGCGACTCGAAGTTGAACTCGGGCGGCGGCGACGTGGTGGCCCATTCGAGCGTATAGCCGCCCCACGGGTCGGCGCCCGCTCGGACCGGCGAGCGCAGCGACACCCAGAGGTTCCAGAGGAAGACCAGCACGCCCACGCCGAGCACGGCCGACCCGAGACTGGCGATGAGATTGGCCGCGCCCCAGCCGGGGAGCGGCGGGTACGTCACGACGCGCCGCTGCATCCCCCACAGCCCCAGCAGGTGCATCGGCCAGAACGTCGCGTTGAAGCCCACGAACATCAGCCAGAACTGGAGGCGGCCCAGGCGTTCGCGCAGCAGCACGCCCGTGATCTTGGGGAACCAGTAGTAGACGGCCGCCATGGCCGCGAACAGGCTCCCGCCGCCGAGGACGTAGTGCATGTGGGCGACGATGAAGTAGGTGTCCTCCGCCCAAAAGTCGATCGGCGGGGCGGCGATCATGACGCCGGTCACGCCGCCGAGGACGAAGTTGAGCAGGAACCCCACGGCAAACAGCATCGCCGCCGAGAACACGAGCGCGCCCCGCCACATCGTGCCGATCCAGTTGACGTACTTGATGCCGGTCGGGACGGCGATCAGCAGCGACATCGCGGAGAAGAAGGGGTTGACGACGGCGCCGGTCGTGAACATGTGGTGGGCCCATACGGTCATCGACAGCCCCGCGATCGCGAGCGTCGACAGCACGAACCCCGTATAGCCGAACACCGGCTTGCGCGAGAAGACCGGGATGATCTCCGTGATCATCCCGAAGTACGGGAGCGCCATGACGTACACTTCGGGGTGGCCGAAGAACCAAAACAGATGCTGGTAGACGACGGCGCTGCCGCCCTGCGACGGATCGAAGACGTGTCCGCCGAGCCGGCGGTCGATCAGGAGCATCGCGAGCGTCGCGGCGAGCGGCGGGAAGGCGATCAGTATGATCAGCGACGTCACGACCATGTCCCAGCAGAAGACCGGAATCCGCCACATCGTCATCCCCGGCGCCCGGTAGAGCAGGGTTGTGGCGATGAGATTGATCGCGGTCATGATCGAGGAGGCGCTGACCATGAACACGCCCACGATCCACAGGTCCATGCCCATGCCGGGGGTGCCGGTCGTCGACAGCGGCGCGTAGGCGACCCAGCCCGCGGTGGCGGCGCCGCCCCGGGTGACCAGCCCGCTCATGGCGACGAGGCCGCCGAGGAGGAACAGCCAGTACGACAGCGCGTTCAGGCGCGGGTAGGCCATGTCGGGCGCGCCGATCTGCAGCGGCAGGATGTAGTTGGCGAGGCCCAGGCCGAACGGGGCGATGACGAGAAAGATCATCCCGGTGCCGTGCAGCGTGAACAGTTCCGCGTAGACCTGGCGGCCGACGAGCGGGTGGTTCGGGACCGCGAGATCGGCCCGGATCACGAGCGACATCAGGCCCGCCATGGCGAAGAATCCCAGCGTCGTCGTCATGTAGAGGATGCCGATGTGCTTGTGGTTCGTGGTGGTGAGCCAGCCGAGCAGGCCGACGCGGGAGGCCGGGGCCGGCAGCGCCGCCGCGGCGCTCACGGCCGGCTCCGGCGCAGCCAGTCGTCGAAGGCCTGCGACGTCACGGCCGAGACGGTGAAGGTCATCGCGGCATGGTCCAGCCCGCAGAACTCCGCGCATTCCCCGCGGTAGACGCCCGGGCGGGTGACGGAGAGATCGAAGCTGCTGACGAGGCCCGGGATCGCATCCCGCTTGAACAGGAACGCCGGGACGAAGAACGAGTGATCGACGTCGGCCGACGTGATGACGATCCGGACCGGGCGCCCCGCCGGCACCACCAGCACCGGCGGGCGGTTTGGCGTGCCGCTCACCGTCGGCCCGCCGCCGGCATACTCGAAGCGCCACGACCACTCGAATCCGGTGACGCGGACCGTCACCGCCGGGCGCGGATCCAGCCGTTCGATGCGACGCTCAGCCGCGAACGACACGGCAAAGAGCGCGGCGACGATGAGCAGCGGAATGAGGGTGAAGACCGCCTCGGCGACGATGTGGTTCCGGATCTGCGCGGGGAGCGCATCGCCGCGCCGGCGGTAGCGGAGAATGGACCAGAAGATCAGCGCGTAGACGGTCCCGGCAACACCGGCGGCCGTGAGGAGAAAGACGGTCCACACGCGGTGGATCTCACCGGCCTGAAGCGTCGCACCACCCGGCATGACATGGCTACTTTCCCCGCGCCGGGGGGTGTCTCCCGTCTGGGGAGTCGTTACCGGCCGTTGGTCGCCGTCGCGCCGCCGGGTGAGGCGGCCGGCCGGGCCGCGGTGCGGTGCTCGGTCACAAGGACTGTGAGGCCGGCGAGGGCGAGGGAGGCGGTGAGCAGCCAGAACACCCGCGCGTACCCGCCGAGCCACGCGTACAGGAGCGCGGCCCCGACGGGTCCGAGCGCGCGCGCCAGGTTCGCCGGGACCGCCATCGCCCCCGCGATGCTGCCGTAGTGCCGGCGGCCCCAGACGTCGGCCACGACGGTCGCCCGGGCCAACGTCAGCATGCCGGCGGACGCCCCGTAGAGCAGGACGATCGGGATGAGGCCGGCGCCCAGCACCCCGGCCGCCGCCAGCGCCATGGCCGCGGCCTGCGCGAAGAACAGCGATCCGGTGACCCACGCGGCGCCGAGCCAGGCGGCGACGGGCACGAACAGGAGCCGTCCCGGGACCTGCATCCCCCCGATCCAGCCGACGACGGCCGCCGCGACCTTGGTAGAGTAGCCGTGCTGCGCGAGGTAAGGGATCATGTGCACGCTGACGGACGAGACTGTGAAACTCCCCAGCGCGAAGGCGGCGGCGAGGATCCAGAACACGTCGTGCCGCAGCGCCGCGCCGAGCGTGGCGTCGCGCGACGCCCGCGCGCCCGGTCCCGCGGCGGTCCCGAGTCCGTCGGGCGCCCGGAGCAGCAGCGCATGGGCCGGGATCGTGATGACGCCCAGGACGGCGGCCAGGGTCGCGACGGCGGCGCGCCAGCCGAGAGCGTCCAGCAGCCACGCGGCGACCGGCATGAAGATCGTGCTGGCAAAGCCCGCGACCAGGGTGACGGTGAGCAGCGCCCGATCGCGATGCTGCGGGAACCACTGAACGACCGCGGCGAAGGCCGGCTCGTACAGGATCATGGCCATCGCCAGGCCCATGAAGGCCCATACGCCGTAGAGGGCCCCGACCGACTGCACGCGCGACCAGGCGATCAGCAGGACGACCGCGAGGACCGACCCGGTCGTCATGAGCGCGCGGGCGCCGTGGCGGTCGATCCACCGCCCCGCCGGGAGGGCGGCCAGCGCGGCCACCGCGAGCGCGAGCGACAGCGCCCCCGTCACGGCGACGCGCGACGCGCCGAGGTCGCGCTCCATCGCCTGGAGAAACACGGGGAAGCCGTAGTAGACGATGCCCCACGACACCGTCTCGGTCACGCACAGCGTGGCGACGATCACCCGGCCGTACACACCCTCATTATGCCGCCGCGCGCACCCGCACGGAATGCGATTGTTATAATGCAAAGCATTACGAAAACTTTGCCCCGCGCCCTCATCCTCGACTACGGCAACGTCTTGAGCCTGCCGCAGCCGCCGGAGATCGTGACCGCGATGGCGGTTCGAGTCGGGGTCTCGGTCGAGGCGTTTACCGCGGCGTACTGGGAGCACCGGCGCGGCTACGACGCCGGGACGTATCCCGCGGACGAGTACTGGCGCCGGGTGCTCGGATCACTCGGACGGGCGCCCGAGCGGGCGGAGGAGCGCGGGCTGCCGGGGTGGCTCGCCGAGCGCGACGCCGCCTCCTGGATGTGCTATCGGGACGAGGTCTGGACGCTTGCGCGCGAGGCGCGCGGCCGGGACGCGCGGACCGCGATGCTCACCAACATGAGCCGCGAGATCGCGGATCGGATTCGCGCCCATCGCCCGCTAGACGCCTGGTTCGACGCGGTGATCGTCTCCGCGGAAGTCGGGCTCGTCAAGCCCGACGAGCGGATCTACGCGTTGTGCCTGGCGCGGCTCGACGCCGCGCCGCCGCAGGCGCTCTTCGTCGACGACCGGCCGGAGAACGTCGCCGCCGCGGCGCGTCTGGGGATGCGCACCGTGTACTTTGCCGGGACGGACCCGGTCGCGGATCTCCGGGCCGCGCTCCGCCGCTGACGCGCCGTGCGCCGCCCGGCCGGCGGGCTTAGAGCCGCCAGGCGGTGAGGTGCGCGGAGAGCCCGATGTCCTCGAGGCCGCGCGCCACGCCCTCGGCCAGGAGACGCGTCCGGTACGGGTGCGTGACCACTTGGGATACTCCGCCGTGCGGCACGACATTCACGAGGTAGCCCTTGCTGCGAACGAGATGCATGACGTTGGTCGCGACCGTGGCGTTCGTGAACGTCCCGATGCGAACGGCGAATGCGGTCACCTTCGAGCGTGGAGCCGGGGCCGGCGGCGCGGTCGTCGGAACAGCGGCCGCTGGCGGCGGAGATGTCGGCGTCTTTGGAAGCACAGCGACGACCGGGGTGACGTGGCCGGCCGGCTTCGGGACCGGCGCGGTCTCGTGGCCGATGAACCCGATGATGAAGGCGGCCGCCGCCGCCGCGGCCACCATGACCGGCATCCCCCGGGAGAGCAGCCTCGACCGTCCCGCCGGCTCGGCCCGGCGGCGCTCAACGGCGTCCACCATCCGAAGATACTGGCGGACCCGGGGCAGGTCTTCCAAAGAGCGGGTGCCGGCGCGCAGGGCGGCGAGTTCGTCGTTGAGCTCCTGGTCGATCCGCCGCCAGGCGTCGCGCCACGCCTGTTCCTCGACGGCGGCCCGATCCACGGGACCCGCGATGCGCACACCCTGCGGGTCGAACAGATACCACGCGTCGGTCCTTTTCGCCGCGTATCCGTCGGGCAAAGATAGGTGTTTCCGGACGGCCATGGGCTCGTGTCCCTCCTGCATCTCATGCCCAAAATGGGCCGCGTTGAGACCCCGTTTCCGCCGCGTGCTATACTCGTCCATGGCCGTGCTAGGTGGGGAGCTAGCGGTTCCCTGTACCCGCAACCCGCTCAAGCGGGGCTGAATCCCCATCCGAGGCCTCACCGCTCAGGGTCCGGCCCGCGCACGTGACGAGGAGGATTGGGTCCCGCGCAACGGGATCTTACCAACCCCGCCAGGTCCGGAAGGAAGCAACGGTACGTAAGGCGTCGCGTGTGCCGCGGGGACACCTGGTCGGAGCCGGCGACGCGGAGACCGCCTGGACGGTGTTGTCGACGGTGGGTGCACGGCCAAACGTTTCTTACATGCCGATCGACGGCCCCTGATAGAACACGAAGAGCGCGGCCAGATTGTTGAGGCTGTGCGCGATCATGCCGGGGACGAGCGATCCCGTCAACTCGTACAAGTAGCCGAGCACGAGCCCGAGAATCAGGATCGGCAGGAGTTCCACCGGCTGCAGGTGGGCCAGCGCGAAGAAGACCGCACTCGCGGCGACGGCGGCGTGCCGGTTGAGCGCGCGGCGCAACGCCCCCTGGGTCAGGCCGCGGAAGAAGATCTCTTCGCCGATCGGTACGGCGACCCCGATGAGGACTGCGAAGACCACCGTCTCCGTGCCGCCGTGCAGCTGCGGCAGCAGGCGGTACACCGGGCTGCGCTGCTGCTCGGTCGTCACGAGCTTGGTGGCCGCGGTCTGGCCCATGCTCAGGCCGAGGACGAAGATCGTCGCCGTCTGACCGAGGGCGTTGCCGGCCACGGCCGCGGCGGCCGCGGTGAGTCCCTGGATCGCCCGGCGCCGGCCCTCATCCAGGCGCAGGCCGAGCGCGGCGAGCGGGAGCCGGTACTTGATCGCGGTGAGATAGACTCCGGCGGCGACGAAGAAGGCGTTCTGCGTCACGGCCAGGATGACGATGAGCGAGAACGGCATGGCCCCGCCGGCCCGCACGTTCGGCAGCAACAGGCCGGCGAGGGGCAGCGTACCGGCGAAGAACAGCGTCGCACCGGCGACTTCGACCAGGCCCCAGGTGGCGCGCCTCGTCGGCCGGACGATGAGGTACAGGGGCACCGCCGCGCCGACGAGCGCCAGCGCGGCGATCGTCCAGATGAGGGTGGGGACGACGCGCAACCGGCGGCGCGCGTCTGCGAAGACGAGCAACGCGGCGGCGAGCGAGACGAGGACGACGAATCGCGGTGAGATGCACCACCTCCAGGAGTGGGGGAAACGTTCGGCGAATACGGGGCGAGACCTGCGCGTAGCGCTCCGCACGAGGTGACGGTTTCGTTGTCCCACGTGTCTTTCTACCGCAAGTGGCGGCCTCAGACGTTCGAGGACGTCGTCGGCCAGGAACGCGTCACCCGCACGCTGCAGAACGCCATTGCCGGCGGGCGGATCGTGCACGCCTACCTGTTCTGCGGCCACCGGGGCAGCGGCAAGACGACCACCGCGCGCCTGCTGGCCAAGTGTCTGAACTGCGAGCGCGGTCCCACGCCCACGCCGTGCAACGTCTGCGCCTCGTGCGTGGCGATCGGCGCCGGCGCGTCCCTCGATGTCATTGAGATCGACGCCGCGAGCAACCGCGGGATCGACGAGATCCGCGATCTGCGGGAGAAGGTGCGGCTGGTGCCGGTGCAGGGCCGGTACAAGGTCTACATCATCGACGAAGCGCACATGCTCACGACCGAGGCCGCCAACGCGCTGCTCAAGACGCTCGAGGAGCCGCCGGCGCACGCGATCCTGGTCCTCGTGACCACCGAGCCGCACCGGCTGCCGACGACGATCACGTCGCGGACGCAGCGCTTCGACTTCAAGCGCATTCCGCAGGCCGCGATCGTCGCGCGCCTCCGCGCGATCGCGTCGGCGGAGTCCCTCACCGTCGACGACGAGGCGCTGCAGCTCATCGCCCGCTCGGCCGACGGCGCGCTGCGCGACGCGGAGAGCCTGCTCGATCAGCTCAACGCCTTCTGCCGGGGCCCGATCACCAAGGCGGACGTGCTCGCGGTGCTCGGCGTCGTCGACGAGGAGGTCGCGCAGCAGCTGGCGCAGGCGGTGATCGATGGCGACGCCGGGCGCGGCCTGACCCTCGCGGGGCGGGTCATCGACGAAGGGCGGGACGTCCGGCAGATTCTCCGCGGCCTCGTGGAGCAGTTCCGGGACCTGCTGGTGGTCGCGGTCGTCCCGCAGCCGCAGGAGATCGTGGAAACGACCGAGCAGCGGCTCGCCGCCCTCCGCGGTCAGGCCGAGGGGCTGGCGCCCGCGGCGCTCGCGCAGTACATTCGCGTGTTCGCGGCCGCCGAGGCCGAGGCCCGGACGGCGACGCAGCCCCGCGTGGTGCTCGAGATGGCGCTCCTGCGGGCGGCACGGCCGGATCTGGATCCGTCGCTCGCGAGTCTCACCGCACGGGTCGCGGCGCTGGAGCGCACGGCGGGCGTCACGCCGCCGGAACGGTCCGCCGAGCCGGCGCCGCCGCAGGGCGGGGAAGCGCCGGAGGCCGGCCGCGACCGGCCGTCGCGATCGGCGGCCCCCGGCCCGCGTGACGAGCGTCCGGCGTCCGCGGCGCATCCGCCGTCCGTGCCCGGGGATCTCACGATCGACGGCCTGCGGACGCGGTGGACCGATGTGATGGATGCGGTCAAGCAGCGCACGCGGGCCGTCCATGCTTACCTCCTGGAGAGCGCGCCGCGCGCGGTCGCCGGCAACGAGATCGTGCTCGGCGTCCGCCACCCCTTCCACCTCGAGCGGCTGGAAGAGGGCAAGAACCGCGACGTCGTCGGCGACGCGGTCACGCGGGTGTTCGGCGCGCCGTTTCGTGTCCGGTTCATGCTCGACGAAACGGCGGAGGCGGACGTCCAGGGCGAGCACGCGCTGGTCGAGGAAGCGATTCGCCGGTTCGGCAACCCGGTCCAAGAGGTGCGGCGCCCGGAATGACGGGCCGGGCCGGCGCGGCCCCGCCTAGGCGGGAGGAGTGATGCGGTTGTTTAACATGCAGAAGATGCTGAAACAGGTGCAGAAGGTCCAGGAAGACATGGCCCGGGTCCAGGAGCAGCTGGGCCAAGAACGGATCGAGGCCACGGCCGGCGGCGGCGTCGTGCGGGCCGTCGTGAACGGCCACGGGGATCTCCTCGAGATCAAGATCGATCCGGGCGCCGTCGACCCCAACGACGTCTCGCTGCTGGAAGACCTGGTGCTCGCCGCGGTCGGCGAAGCGCTGCGGAAGGCGCGCGAGGTCGCCGGGGAGCGCATGAAGGCCGTGACCGGCGGCCTCGCGGTGCCGGGGCTGCCCGGCCTCGGCCGGTAGGACCGTCGCGGCGGCCGCTATGTCGCTCTACGCGGCGCCCCTGCAGCGCCTCATCGACGAGCTCGGCAAGCTGCCCACGATCGGGCCTAAGACCGCGCAGCGGCTCGCGTTCTTCATGCTCTCGATGCCCCAGGCCGACGCGGAGGCGCTCGCCGCGGCCGTGCTCGACGCCAAGCGGCTGATCCGCCACTGTTCCGTCTGCGGCAACATCACGGACGTCGATCCGTGCGCGATCTGCACGGACGGGCGGCGCACGCAGTCGGTGATCTGCGTCGTCGAGGATCCCCGCGACATCGCGGCGATGGAGCGCACCCGCGAATTCACGGGCGTCTACCACGTGCTGCAGGGCGCGATCTCGCCCCTCGACGGCATCGGTCCCGACGACCTGCGGATCGAAGAGCTGCTGCGCCGCGTGTCCGCCGGTGACGTGCGGGAAGTGATCGTTGCGACGAACCCCCGCGTCGAGGGCGAGGCGACGGCCCTCTACCTGTCGCGCGTCCTCAAGCCGCTCGGCGTGCGCGTGACGCGCATCGCCCACGGCCTGCCGGTCGGCGGCGATCTGGAGTACGCCGACGAGGTGACCCTCGCCCGCGCCCTCGAGGGACGCCGGGAACTCTAGTCCCTTGTCCGGCCCGACGCTCCCCAGTATACTGAGGCTCAGGTGATCACATGGAGTTCGTCTCGCCGACGCACGGCAAATTGAGCTTCGAGCGCATGTTTGCGCACATCGTAGATTACATGGAAGAGCAGCGGGACAAGTCGTACAACCTGATCATCGGCACCGATTCGCTGCTCGGCGACGATACGTGCTTCGTGACCGCGGTCGTCATCCACCGCGTCGGGCACGGCGGACGCTACTTCTACCATAAGTTCCGCAACCGCAAGATCGAGAGCCTGCGACAACGGATCCTGTTCGAGACGTCGCTCAGCCTGGAGGCGGCGAGCCAGATCAGCGCCGAGCTGGCCAAGAACGGGTTCAGCGAACTGCCGCTCGAAATTCACCTCGACGTCGGCGACCGCGGTGAGACGAAGCGGATCATCCGCGAGGTCGTCGGCATGGTGCAGGGCAGCGGCTACGCCGCGGTCACCAAGCCCGACAGCTACGGGGCCAGCAAAGTCGCCGATCGCGAGACCGGGAAGATGGGTGTGCGGCCGCGGCCGCTGCCGCGTCCCAAGCGGGCGCAGGCGCCGCCGGCCGAGGGGCAGGCATGACCGCCAAGACACTCGCGGAGAAGATCTGGGACGCCCACGTCGTCGTGCGGGGGAACCAGGAGCCGGATCTCCTCTTCGTCGACATGCACCTCGTCCACGAGGTCACCTCCCCGCAGGCGTTTGAGGGGCTGCGGCTGGCCGGTCGGCGCGTGCGGCGGCCGGATCTCACGTACGCCACGCTCGACCACAACGTACCGACGACGCCGCGGACGGAGCCGATCACGGATCCCACGAGCCGGGTGCAGGTCGAGGCGCTCGAGCGCAACGCCGAAGAGTTCGGGATCCGGCTCGAAGGGCGGCTGAGCCCCCGCCAGGGCATCGTCCACATCATCGGCCCCGAACTCGGCCTGACGCTGCCCGGGACGCTGATCGTGTGCGGCGACAGCCACACCGCGACCCACGGGGCGCTCGGGGCGCTCGCGTTCGGCATCGGGACGAGCGAAGTCGAGCACGTGCTCGCCACGCAGACCCTGCCGCAGCGGCGGCCCAAGACGATGGAGATCCGGGTCGACGGCGAGCTGCCGCCGGGCACCACGGCGAAAGACCTTATTCTTGGGATCATCCGGCAGAACGGCGTCGGCGGCGGGACGGGGCACATCGCCGAGTACACCGGGCCCGCGATCCGCGCGCTTTCTATGGAAGGGCGCATGACCGTGTGCAACATGACGATCGAAGGCGGCGCCCGGGCGGGCCTCATCGCGCCGGACGACACGACGTTGGCCTACGTCGAAGGCCGCCCGTACGCCCCCCGCGGGGCGGCCTGGCAGCAGGCGCTGGAGGCCTGGCGGGCGCTCCCGACCGATCCGGAGGCGCGCTACGACGCGACGGTGCCGGTGAACGCGGCCGCCATTGCGCCCTTTGTCACGTGGGGGACCAATCCCGGACAGGCCGAACCGGTGACCGGCCGCGTGCCCGATCCGGACTCGCAGTCCGATCCGCAGGCGCGCGCCGCCGTCGCGCGGGCCCTGGAGTACATGGCGCTCCGGCCGGGGACGCCGATCCAGGACATCGCGGTGGACCGCGTGTTCATCGGGTCGTGCACCAACGCCCGGCTGGAAGACCTGCGCGCGGCGTCGCGCATCGTGGCCGGGCGCCGCGTCAACCCGAAGGTGCGCGCGATGGTGGTGCCGGGCTCGCAGCTGGTCAAGACCGCGGCGGAGCGGGAGGGCCTCGACCGCATCTTCGCCGACGCCGGCTTCGAGTGGCGCGAGGCCGGATGCTCGATGTGCCTCGGGATGAACCCCGACATTCTGGGCCCGGGGGAACGGTGCGCGTCGACGTCCAACCGCAACTTCGAAGGCCGGCAGGGACCCGGCGGACGGACGCATCTCGTGAGCCCGCCCATGGCCGCGGCCGCGGCGATCGCCGGGCACTTCGTCGACGTGCGGGAGTGGAGAGTCTAGCATGGAGCCGTTTCGCACGCATAACGGGGTCGCGGTCCCGCTGGGAATGCCGGACGTCAACACCGATCTCATCACGCCGGCGCGGTACCTGAAGCGCATCGAGCGCACCGGGTACGGCGACGTGCTCTTCTACCCCATGCGGTACCTCGCGGACGGCTCGCCCAACCCCGACTTCGTGCTGAACAAGCCCGAGTACCGGGACGGTACGATCCTGATCACGGGCCGGAATTTCGGATGCGGCTCCTCACGCGAGCACGCGCCGTGGGCGCTGCAGGACTACGGCTTCAAGGCCATCATCGCGCCGTCGTTCGCGGACATCTTCGCCGGCAACTGCGCCCAGATCGGGCTGCTGACGATCGCGCTGCCCGAGTCGCGCGTGCGCGAGATGCTGAACGCCGCAGAGACCCGGGAAGGGTACCAGATCACCGTGGACTTGGCGCGGCAGACGGTGACCGACGCGTTCGGCCGGACCGACCGGTTCGAGATCGATCCATTCAAGAAGCACTGCCTGTTGAACGGCCTGGACCCGATCGGCCTCACGCTCCAGCACGACGACGCCATCGCCGCCTACGAGGCGGCGCGGCCGGAGTGGATGCCGAGGGTCGGGGCGGAGCAAGCTTAGGGTTCAAAAACCCGCGTGTAATCACATCCAACGCGCCCGCACGGAGCATATTGCACGGTGAAGTCGGTTGTGATATTTTGAGTACATGCGAACACAAAAAAATGGTGCTTCCAGCCGGACCATGACGCTTCGTCTCGAGCTCGCCGATCTTCGGCGTCTCGATGCACTGGCTCGGGCCACCGACCGTTCGAAAGCGTGGCTGGCCGCCCAGGCCGTGAAAACGTATCTTGATTTGAACGAGTGGCAGATCAAAGTGATTCGCGAAGCCGTCGCACTCGCGAACCGCCGCGATGCGAAGTTCTTCACGCAAGAAGAAGTCGACGCCTGGCTCGCCACGTGGGGGACGCCGCAGGAACGTAAGCCGATTCGGTGAAGATTCGGTGGCTTGCCGAGGCGGTGGGCGACCTCACGGCCATCCGAGCGTATATCGCCCGGGACAACCCGGCCGCTGCCGCGGAAGTCGCGCGGCGGATACGCGACGCGGTCGGGATGCTGGCTGACTATCCGGGTGCCGGGCGCCCCGGCCGCGTGCCCGAGACGCGCGAGCTCGTCATCGGCGGGACGCCGTATCTGTTGCCCTACCGTGTCCAAGGCGACGCGGTTGAGATTCTCCGTGTCCTGCACTCAGCGCAGCAATGGCCTGATCGTTGATTCGGGGGGAACCGTGTCGTGCGCTGAGGCGCCATGAACGACAACGTCCGCTCCCTGATCGAGATTCAAAGTCGCAGTTACGCTCACGCGGGATCGGGCATCCGCGACTCGTATCCGCCACACCTTGCCATGGACGGCCCGGGCCTGGCCGCCTTCTTGGGCCGCATCCGCTACGCCGTACTCGCGACGGGGCGCCGGGATGGACGTCCTCACGCCGCTCCCATCGCGTTCAGCTTCTTTCGAGAAGCCTTCTGGATCGCCACGGTCGAAGGCGCCCGCCTGCGAAATCTCCGGACCCGTCCCTACGCGTCGCTCGTGGTCATGGAGGGCGACGAACGGACCCGCCATCGCGCGGTCATCGCCGAAGGCCCCGTGATCATCCATGAGCGCGCCCGTATCGTCGAGGCGGACGCCGTGTTCGGCGACGCCTGGCGCGCGCGTCACGGGAGCGCGCCCAGTTGGGCGGCCGCCATGCTGGAGTTGCGTCCGGAGCGGATCTTCTCCTTCGACGGGACGCTGGAGTGATCTGTCACCCGCGCGCAGCCCCCGGTGCCGGCTCTTCGATGCACCTAGTGTTGCGTCAACAAGAGGTAGGCGTCCTCGAGCCGCGGGTCGACCGGGGTGGCGCCGGCGGGCGGCTCACCGACGACGCGAATCCGTAGTGTTCCATCGGTCCGTCCGACCGCGGCAATCTCATACTCGGACTCCGCGGGCAGGGTCGAGGCGGGGACGCCGACCTCGTAGACCCGGCCCTTTGCCATCCCGGCGATGGCGTCCGGCGTGCCCGACGCCGCGGCGCGGCCGCGGTGGAGGATCAGGACGACGTCGCACACCGCCGCCACGTCCTCGGGTTGGTGCGTGGAGAACAGGACCGAGACGCGATCGCGCAGCCGCTCGATGATCCGCAGCAGGCGAAAGCGCTCGCGGGTGTCGAGACCGGTGGTGGGTTCGTCCATGATGAGCACCTGCGGCGCATGGGACAGGGCCTGGGTGATCCGGAGCTTCTGCTTCATCCCCCCGGAGAATTCGGCCGCCGACCGATCTTCGTTCCCGAGCCCGACCGCCGCCAACAGTTCCTTGGCCCGCTCGTCGTGCCCCGCAATGCCCTTCAGGATGAACGTTCCCGACAGCGTTTCCGCGGGCCGCTGCCAGAACGGGAACCCTCCGATCTCCTGCGGCAAATAGGAGAGGCCGGGACGCCGGCCGACGTGAATCTCCAGGCCGTCGATGAAGGCGCGTCCACGCGCCGCGGCCTGCACGCCGGCGAGGATCCGCAGCAGCGACGTCTTCCCCGAGGCATTCGCGCCGAGCAGGCCGATGATGCGGCCCTCCAGCGACGCGCTCACGTCATCAAGCGCGAGCCGGTCGCCGTATCGGAGCGTGAGGCCTTCGAGGCGCAAGTGCACGCGGGGATGCTTCCCCGGCGGGGCGCGCTCTTCCCGCGGCGCCGGATTGCGCTACGCCGGGATTCGGGCCCTCGTCCGGCGAACGACGTCCGTACCGTCTGGCCCAAGCGGGAGGGGTGGAGGCGTGAAAGACACCGTGCTGCTGGAGGAACTGTCCTGGCCGGAGGTTCAGGAAGCCCTGGACGCCGGCGTCCGGACCGTCGTGATCGTGGCGGCCTCGGTGGAGCAGCACGGACCGCATCTGCCGACGATGACCGATGCGGCCATCGGACAGGCCGTCGGTGAGCGGGTGGCGCGGAAGTCTGGCCGCATTCGCCCGCGGCGAGCTCGCCGGGGGATAGGCGCGCCACAGACGCTACGAGGGGTCAAAGCCGGGCACCGGGACGCGAGGCACCCCGGTGCCCCGTTCTACACAGCGTGAAAAGGGTGAAGCCGCCGCCTTACCAGTGATAGCCGACCGTAAGGACCGGTCCGCTCGACAGAAGGGTGCAGGGGCATCCGGTTCCCACGAGCCTGGAGGTGTCCGAATGGGCCCACCGGTACCCCGCCTCGACGAGCCATCCCGACGTCCACGTATATTGGAAACTCGCGCCGTAGTCGAGGGCGGTCCCGCTACCCGACGATGAAACAAATCTGTCGCTGAAGGCCTCGCTGTTGGACGGATACCACGCCGCGTTCGCGTTGAAGGAGAACCCGGTGCCGGAGATCGGAATCGTCACGTCGGCGCCCAACCGATATCCGGTGGCCGTGATGTCCACGTTGCCGAAGATAGGATCCGTGTCGCTGAATTCGATGTGGCCGTATCCTACAAACCCCCGGAGTGTGGCGGTGCTGAGCTGCCACGCGTAAAAGACATCGCCGCTCCAGATGGTGTCCTGGCCCGAGGTCGTGCCGACGCCGGTTTGAAAATAGCCGCTCCATGCCGATTCGGGGCCGGTGTCGTACTTCAGGTGGATGCCCCATCCCGAGTTGCTGGTCCAACGGAAGTCTCCACCGAGAAATTGGGAGTTCCAGGCGCCGCTCACCCCGCCGGGATTGAACGTCCAGCTCGAATTGGCGGGCCAGTAGTTGATCTTCAGCTCAAACTGCCCGGCGGTGGCCGCCGAAGCCGCCCGGGGCCAGAAACCCAGGCCACAGGCCAGAACCGCGAAGGCTGCGAGCACACGAAGTCGCATCATCTCGTCCCCCCTATGTTTTGACTTACCCGCGATTTGCTTCTTGCCGATGATCTCCTTCTTGCCCGGCTTCGTGGCCTCGCAGATGGGCGCATCCGGCACCGCCGATGCGCTACGGTCGCGCCGGCTCTTGCGGCGGCCCGATCTCCGTCCGGCCGCCCATGTAGGGCGACAGCACTTGCGGGATGCGGATGCCGCCGTCGGCCCGCTGGAAGTTTTCCATGATGGCGATGATCGTGCGGGGCGCCGCGACCGCGGTCCCGTTGAGCGTGTGCACGTAGTCCAATCCGCGCCGCCCCCGCGGCCGGAAGCGCACGTTGAGCCGCCGGGCCTGGAAGTCGGTGCAGTTGCTGCACGACTGCGTCTCCGCGTAGCCGCCGCGGCCCGGCATCCACGTCTCGATGTCGTACTTGCGAGCGGCCGGGTCGCCGAGGTCGCCCGCGGCGATGTCGATCACCCGGTAGGGGAGCCCGAGCTCCTGCCAGAGCGATTCTTGGATCTCGACGAGGCGGGCGTGCTCGTCCCAGGACTGCTCCGGATGGCAAAACGAAAACATCTCGACCTTGTCGAACTGATGCACCCGGAACATCCCCCGCGTGTCCTTGCCGTGCGTGCCGGCCTCGCGCCGGAAGCACGTGGAGACGCCGACGAGCCGGATCGGCAGATCGTCCTCGTCGAGCACCTCTCCGCCGAGCATCGCGCCGAGCGCGACTTCCGACGTGCCGACGAGGGCGAGATCCTCGCCTTCGATCCGGTAGACCATCTGCTCGTCGAGCCCGTCGCCACCCATCGTGCCGAGCAGGCTCTCGCGCTTCACGAGCACGGGCGGGATGACCGGCACGAACCCCCGGCCGACGAGACGGTCGACCGCGAAGCGCGCGAGCGCCAGTTCGAGGAGCGCCCCGTCCCGGCGCAGGAGGGTGAATCGCGATCCGGAGATCTTGGCGGCCCGCTCCATATCGAGCATGTCGAGCCGCGTCCCCAATTCGACGTGATCGCGCATCTCGAACGGCGGACGCGGCGGTTCGCCGTACGTCCGGAGCGTCACGCTCGACTCCGGCCCGCCGTCGGGGACCGCCGGGTGGGGCGGGTTCGGGAGGCGCCGGAGTGCCGCGTCGAGCCCCGCGTCCGCGGCCGCGAGGACGGGCTCGGTCGCGCGCAGGTCGGTCGCGAGCCGCTTCATCTCGGTGATGCGCGCTTCGCGCTCCCGGCCGGCGAGGCGCGGGATCTCCTGGGACGCGCGGTTTTGCTCGGCGCGCAGGGCTTCGACCCGCGAGAGCGCGTCGCGGCGCCGCCGATCGGCCTCGAGGACCGCGTCGACGAGGGCCGGATCGGCGCCCTTGCGCCGGATCGCGGCTTTGATCTCCTCCGGCCGTTCCCGAATCAGGCGCAGGTCCAGCACGGCCTCACAACTCCCGCGGCAGCTGGGTCGCCCGGACGGCGGTGATGCCGTCGCTTCGGCCGATCTCCCGGACCACGTCGGCCGGCGGGGCGGCGTCGAGCGTGAGCACCATGACCGCGGTCCCGCCCGCGTCGCGGCGCCCGACGTGCATGTTGGCGATGTTGACGCCGCGCCGGCCCAGGATCGTCCCGACGTGGCCGATCATGCCCGGCCGGTCGGCGTTCCACACGAACAACATGTGCGGAGCCGGCGCGAGATCGAGGCGCCACTCCTGGAGCCGGGTGATGCGCGGCTCGCGATGCCCCCACACGGTCCCCCCGAGGCGCAGCGCCCCACGGGAGGTTTCGACCTCGGCCACGAGTTGGCTGGCGAAGTCCTCACAGATGTCGGCGTGGGCCTCGCTCACGCGCAGCCCGCGCTCCTTGGCGAGGAGCACCGCGTTGACCAGATTGACAGGCTGGTCGGAGGCGTGGCGGAGCAGGCCGACGAGGACCGAGGCCGTGAGCGGCTGCGTGTCGAGCCGGGCGACTTCGCCTTCGTAGGCGAGCGCCACCGCGCGAATCTGGCCGTCGGCGAGCTGCCCGGTCAGGCCGCCGAGCGCGCGGGCCAGGTGCATGAAGGGGTCCAACCGCTGCCAGGCGTCCTCGCCGAGCGCCGGCGCGTTCACGGCGCCCCGCACCGGCTCGCCCCGCAGCGCGGCCAGCAGCTGATCGACGACCTCGACGGCGATCGAGCGCTGCGCCTCGACCGTCGAGCCGCCCAGGTGCGGCGTCGCGACGACACGCGGATGGCGCAGCAGGGGATGATCGGCGTCCGGCGGTTCGTGGGCGAACACGTCGAGCGCCGCGCCGCCGAGCTGTCCCCGGTCGAGGGCCGCGAGCAGCGCCGCCTCGTCGACGAGCCCGCCCCGCGCGCAGTTGATCAGAAACGCGCCGGGCTTCATGCGGGCGAGTTCGTCCGGACCGATGAGCGCGCGGGTATCCGCCCCGAGCGGGACGTGGAGCGTGAGGACGTCGGCCGCCTCGAGGATGGCCGGCCAGGGCGCGAGCTCGACCCCGAGCCGGCGCGCCCGTTCCTCCGACACGTACGGGTCCGCGGCCACGACGTGCATGGCGAAGGCCAGCGCACGCCGCGCCACCTCGCTGCCGATCTTGCCGAGCCCCACCACGCCGAGAGTCTTGCCGGTCAATTCCGTGCCGACGAACCGTTCGCGGGCCCACTCCCCGCGCGCGAGGGCCTGCGCGGCGCTCGGGACGTGGCGGGCGAGCGAGAGCATCATGGCAAACGTGTGCTCGGCCGCGGCCGTCGTGCTGCTCTCCGGAGTGTTGAGCACGAGAATGCCGCGCCGGGTCGCCGCCTCGACGTCGATGTTGTCGACCCCGACGCCGGCGCGCGCGATGACCCGCAGGTGACCGGCGTCTTCGACGGCCCGGGCCGGCACGCGCGTGCGGCTCCGGACGATCAGCGCGTCGAACGCCGGCAGCAGCGTCCGGAGCTCGTCCTCCGGGACGCCGGCGCACACCACGACCTCGCCGGCGGCGGCGAGGCGCCGCAGGCCCTCGTCGGAGAGGCCGTCCGCGACCAGGACGCGCATCGCGGCGCTCCTACCCCACCGCGGCTTCGAGCACGTCTTTCGCGGCCCGCTGGCCGTCCTCGGTGCGCACCGGGTGTCCGAGGTCGGCGAGGGTCCGCCCGAGAGTCTCGAGCCCGTCGAGCAGCCACTCCGACCGCGTGTAGCCGAGATGGCCGATGCGGATGACGTCGTGCTCGAGGCGCCCGATGCCGCTGCCCAGGAGGACCTGGTACCGCTCGCGGGCATGCGCGACGACCTTGAGGCCGTCGACCTCCTGGGGCATCCGCACCGTCGTGACCGTGTCCACGGCCGCGGCGTCGTCGACGAACGGCTGGAGTCCCATGCCGCGAACGCCGGCCCGGACGAGGCGTGCCATCCGCCGGTGCCGGGCGTAGACCTGCTCGAGCCCCTCCTGCCGAATCAGGCGGAGCGCCGCCTGCACCGCGTACGCGACCGTCACCGCCGTCGTAAACGGCGTGGACGGGTTGGCCAGCCGCGCCGCGGTCCGGGCCCGTGCGAAGTCGAGGTAGAACCGCGGCGTGGCGCAGCGCTCCGCGGCCGCCCAGGCGCGGTCGCCGACGCTCAGGAACGCGAGGCCGGGCGGGCTCATCAGCGCCTTCTGAGAGGCGGCGACCACGACGTCCACTCCCCAGGCATCGGTCGCGAGCGGGATCGCGCCCAGGCTGCTGATCGCGTCGACCATCAGCAGCGCCGGGTGGCCGCCCATCGCCTCGCGAATCGCCCGCACGTCGTTGTGCACGCCCGTACTCGTCTCGCTCTGCGTCACGAGGACGGCCTGATAATCGCCACCGGCATCGGCGCGCAGGCGGGCCGCGACTTCCGCGACGGGCACCCGCTCGCCCCACGGCGCAGTAATCCGGTCCACCGTGGCGCCGAAGCGTTCCGCGACCTCGGCCCACCGCTCGCAGAAATGGCCGTTGTTGACCGACAGGATGCGGTCGCCCGGGGAGATGAGGTTGACCACCGCGGCCTCGAGTCCGCCGGTGCCCGAGGTGACGAAGGTCAGGATGTCGTGGCGCGTCTGAAACACCTCGCGGAGACCCTCGAGGATCTCGCGCATGATCGCGCCGAACGCCGGTCCGCGATGGTTGGTCATCTGCCGGTGCATGGCGTCGAGGACCTCGGGCGGCAGGGGCGTGGGTCCGGGGATCAACAGAGTGTCGTCCGGCAACTCGCGCATCGCGGTCCTCCAGGTGCTTGGCATCGACGCGTCCCAGGGGCGCGCCGTTTCAATCATGTGCTCGGGGCACCGCCGCAAAATGACGGCGCTCCCGCCACAGGAGGCGAGAGCGCTCGCGGTGCCACTCCTCTGCCGGCCCCTTGGTATGTGCGTGGGGCGGAGGGCCGGCGCTCGACAGCGATAACGGGCAGACCCGGCGGCCTTGGCGCCGGGACGACCGGGCGCGTTCGGCCGCGGGCTCAGGAGTGGACTAGGTCCGCGATTCCACCGGCTTGCACCCGATCACCGGCTCTCTTAGGGGATCGCGCGACTTCGGGTCTCCGTCATCGCCCGTATGATTTTCTGCATCATAACAGACCGCCGCAGAATGGGTCAACACAGTACTCTCGCCAATGAGAACGCCAGGATTTTTATTCTGCGGCCTTTATCCGGGGCGGCGGGAAGTCGACGGACAGGCCGTCCGCCTCGACCTGGAAGAGCGCTTCGGCATTCGCCAGACCGGGCAGGCGATGCCGGCCCAGGCTGCGGAAGCGAATGCCGGCCGGTACCGATCCCTCCACGGCTGCCTTCGTCTCACCGGAAATGACGATCTGTCCCCCGTGGGCCGCCGCGCAGACGCGGGCCGCCGTGTGGACGGGTAGGCCGATGTAGCCAACATCGGTGAGGGTTGGCCGGCCGCTGTGGATACCGATGCGGACCCGGACGTCAAGATCGTCGGGCCAATCGCGCTGGCGCAGCGCCTGCTGGACGGACACCGCCGCCCCGACGGCGTCGGCGGCGCGCCCGAAGACCGCGAAGAACTCGTCCGCTCGTGAATCGATCTCGCGGCCGCTCGCCTGCGACACGTTTGCCCGGAGTACGCGTCGGACTCCGTCCAGCAGGTCGCCGTAGCGGTCCTCGAGTCGATGGAGAAGGGCGGTGGAGCGCTCGATATCGGTCATCAGCAGAGTGACGAACCCGGTGGGGAGCGCCGCCGCATCGGTTGCCGTTGCCTGAATCTGCCCGTGCGCGCGGTCGTTTTCGACGACGAAGCGCACGGCGGCCAGCACGGTCTCCACGAGATCCGCATCGTCGAGCACCGCCGGATCGTGCACCAGCGCAGTCATCGGTCGACCGTGGCGCTCGAGATAGGTCACCGCGCGCCGCCCCTCTTCGGCGGGGAGCGGGACCGGCTTGCCCGCGGCGTCGAGGTATGCTCCCGCTGCGTCCGACCAGTGGAGGACCGTGAGGGTCGGATCCCGGAGGACGCGGCGCAAGCGCTGTTCGAGCTCACCGGGAGCCCCGTTCCGGCCGAGCTCGATGACGAGGCGACCGGTCTTCCCCAGTTTCTGCTCGTATTGCAGCTGACCCGTGATGAAACCGACAGGCACAAGCCCGTACTTCTTCGCCGCGTTCAGCAGCCGCTTGCGGGCGCGCTCCCGCGCGGCATCGTCCTCGAAGGCGACCTGGTTGAAGCGCGCGAGCGCGTTCCGCACGTGCGCCTCGTCGTGGATCGGCAGCCGCCGCCGGCCGCGAGCGTCGATGTAGGCGAAAGCGCTGTTCGGAAGGCCGGCCCGCTTGCCGGCGTCGAGCCGAGACATATCGGAATTGTATTGAAGGATTCCATCCCGGTTTCCTCTTCGTTCTCGGCTGCTGTGCGGCCGAGGGTCACCCAAGTTTCGCCCGGCCGTGTCTATTCCCGCACGCGCGCGGGCATGAATCGGTACGAGATGCTGAGCTTCACGCCGGCAACCTTGATTCTCGGCGGCTTCTTCAGCCTCATCGGCATGGCGGCGATCGCCTATGGCCGGAAAACCGACCGGATCGGGGCCGTCATCGGAGGCAGCGTCCTAACCGTCTTTCCGCTCTTCGTCGGCAGCCCGGTGCTGATCGCGGTGATCGGGACGGCCCTCATGTTCGGCATCTGGCTGTTCCCGGAATAGAGCCCGAGGCGTTGTGAACGTTCTCAGGCGGCGGCCGGGGCTGGGACCCGCGGGCCGACTCGAACGCTGTGCGGGCGCGCGGCGGCGATCAACAGCGGCGTAGCGGCCATCGCCAGAATATCGAACAGCACGTAGCCGCTCGCCGCACCGGACGGCGGGTTGCCGTCCGGGATCCCGATACCCGGCACGAACGCCGCCCAACGCCACGTTCCGAGCGCCGTTCCGTACAGTTCCAGCCAGGCGACCATCAGAAAGACACCTCCGTACACCGTCGGGGCCGGCCCGCGGACCAGATAGGTCGAAAACACCAAGACCCCGACTGCGCCAAACACGTCCACTCTCCCGAGGACGCCCGAGAGACCGACGGCGGCCCAGGCGACGCCGAGCGCGAACACGAGCCGGACGAAGCTCCGGGCATGGCGAATCACCGGTGCGAGGCGGCTGACCTGGAGGCCGGTCAGGTACACGAGCCCGTGACCGGGCGGCACGAACAGGGGCAGATTGCCGAGCCGGTACCGGTACAGTCCCCAGAGGACCGAACCGATGACCTCGAAGCACGTGGCCACGAGCACCACCACCACGACCTGCACGCGGTCTTCGGTGGACAGGGGCCGGCAGGCCACAACGAGCACGGCGGCCGTCACGCACCCGAGTACCACTTGCCCGCCGCGGTCGACAAACTGGTCCACGGCGAGCAGGGCGGCGGCGTACAGCACGAGCGCGGCGACCTGCACCATACACCCTGCCGTTCGCACCGCGGCCGGGATCGGATTGGAGAACGCATGGGCCGTTTAGTCGCAGCCGGCTACCCGGCCGGATCGATCTCTTCGCGGTGTCCGAATTCCCGGGTGTTGTCGATGAAGAAGACCCTGCGCGGGGTGAATCGGTAGACCCGCGTACCCTCGAGCGCCGCGGCCAGGGCGGGTGGCGGATTTCGCCAGTCGCCGAGGAACGGGTACTTGGCCGCGTACAGCCGCACGGCGCGGTCGGCCGCTCGAATCGGCCCGATTTCGTGGGCCGTCCCCTCCATCTGCATCCCCTGAATCACGCGCCAGTCCCGGTAATCTTCATGGATGGCGATCGCCACGTCCGGATGGTGCGCGATGTTCCGGGAATGGCGGCTCGCGGGATCGGAAAGCCAGTACAACACGAAGGCGTCGTTGACGTAGAAGACCGCGGCCGCCCAGACGTCGCCCGGGCCGGCCGTGGCCACGGTCAGGGTGTTATGCGTCCCCAGATACTCCAACGCCTGGCGGCGCAGCGCGGCGCTCACCCTCGCATCAGCGGCTCCGGCAGAGTTGTGGATCTCCTTCGGCGCCGGCGATCATCCTGTCGCCTGTGGTGCCGCCGGCGCGGCCGCGATGCCCGGCGGCGCCGTGACGAGCGTCAGGAACGCCTGCGCGACGCGGGGCAGCTGCCGGTCGCGGTGCCGGACCAGCCAGATCGTCCGGCGGACCGCGAGCCCCCGCACGGGGATCACGTGGAGCCGGCCGGCCGCGACTTCAAGGTCGATCGCGCAGCGGGAGAGGATCGAGATTCCGAGGTTCGCGATCACGGCCTGCTTGACCGCGTCGACGCCTTCGAGTTCCAGCGCCGGCGTGACATACACGCCGGCGCGGTGCAGCGCGTCGTCGAGCAGCTCGCGGCTGCCCGACCCGCGCTCGCGCAGGACGAAGGGCTCCGCCGCGAGGTCACCGACCGCGACCTCGGACAGGCCGGCGAACCGGTGCGCGGGCCCGACGATCAGCACCAGCTCGTCCGTGGCCAGCGGAACGGCCTCGAGATCCGGCAGGGCGATCCGCGAGCCCGTGACCGCGAGGTCGAGCTCGTGCCGCAGCACCATCTCCTGGATCTTTCTCGGCTCGTCGATTCGCAGTGCGATCTCGAGGCGAGGCAGTTGGGCCTTCAGCCGGCCCAGCAGCGCCGGCAGAATGTAGGTCCCGGGGACCTGCGTCGCGCCGAGCAGGAGCCGGCCGCGCTGCAGCCCCTTGACGTCGTCCATGGCCCGCTGTGCTTCGTCGATCAGCGTGAGGATGCGGCCGGCGTAATCGTAGCAGACCCGCCCCGCCTCGGTCAGACGCACCGACTTGCCCGCGGGCTCGAAGAGCTCCACGCCGAACTGCCGCTCGAGTTCGCCGACCTGAATGCTGACGGAGGGCTGGCTGATCGCCAGTTCTGAGGCCGCGCGCGAGAAGCTGCCGGATCGCGCGACGGCGTGGAAGATTTTCAGCAGGTGGAGATTGATCGCCATGGTGGCCCCGGCGATACTATAGCAGCGGCCGGCCCGTGCTACAATTGATCCCGGCGGCGGCGAGACCGGCCGCCCCCGGGAGGCCGCATGAGCGACCGCGAGCGGATCAGGCTCACCAGCATGGTGGCCTGCGCGGGCTGAGCGTCCAAGCTGAGTCCGAGCGACCTGGCGCAGGTTCTGCGCCACCTGCCACCGATCACCGACCCCAACGTCCTCGTCGGCACGAGCACCGCCGACGACGCGGGCGTCTACCGCCTCGGGCCGGAGATGGCGCTCGTGCAGACGATCGACATCTTCACGCCGGTCGTCGACGATCCGTACTGGTTCGGGATGATCGCGGCGGCGAACGCGCTCAGCGACGTCTACGCGATGGGCGGCACGCCGCGTCTGGCGCTGAATTTCGCGGGCTTCCCCCGCGCGAAACTCCCCCTGAGCGTGCTCGGCGAGATCCTCCGCGGCGGCGCCGACAAGTGCGCGGAAGCGGGGGTGACCATCATCGGCGGGCACACGATCGACGACCCCGAGCCGAAGTACGGGCTGGCCGTGACCGGGTTTGTCCACCCCGACCGCGTCATCACGAACGCGGCGGCCCGCCCCGGCGACCGGCTGGTCCTGACGAAGCCGCTCGGGATGGGCATTCTCACGACCGGACTCAAGCAGGGCAAGGCCCCGCCGGAGGCGGTCGGCGAGGCGATCCGGATCATGGCGGCGCTCAACAAGCCCGCCGCGGAAGTGATGATGGCGGTCGGCGTGTCCGCCGCGACCGATATCACCGGGTTCGGCCTGCTGGGGCACCTGGCGGAGATGACACGCGGGGCCGGGGTCGGCGCGCGCGTCAGGCTTCGCGACGTGCCGATCATCGACGCCGCCTGGCCGCTCGTGCACGCCCACGCGATCCCGGGCGGCACGCAGCGCAACCGCGAGTCGCTGCAGGACGTGGTGTCGTGGGACGGGGTGGGCGAGGACGCCCAAGTGCTCCTCTGCGACGCGCAGACCTCCGGCGGCCTCCTCATCGCGGTACCGGAAGCGCGGTGCGACACGCTCGTGCAGGCGCTGCAGGCGGGCGGCCTGCCCGTGGCCGCGGTGATCGGCGAGATCACCGGACCGGGGCGGGGGGAGATCGCCGTTCTCGGCTGAGCGTCCGGGCGTGGAACGCGCAACGGGAACCGCCGGCCGAGATTCGCCGGCGGTCAGCGCCCGGGCAGGGGCCGGGGCGAGTACCCGGCCGGCACGAGCACGCGGTCCTCGATCTCGCCGACCAGGTCGCCGTGCGCGGCGCTCGTCACGCGCTTGATCTCCTTCCACTCCTCGTCCGCCATGAATTGAGCCCACGCCGCCGTCTTCGTATCCTCGTCCGGCCATGCCAGCAGGTAGACGAACTCCGTCCGCCGGGGGGTCCGCGCCTCCCACATGGCGACGATGTCAAAGCCGTAGCCGCGCATGATGCGCGCGGCGTGGTCGCGGAAGCGCGCATGGAACGCGGGCTTGTTCCGCTCGAAGATCTCGTAGATCCGAAGTTGGTGGATCATCATGGGCCTCCCCGGCGGTTCGGCCTTCCCCGTGACGTCGCTCACGCCGGCCGCGAGGCATCCCCCCGGGCGCGGCTTTGTCCTCTGGGCCACCGCGATGTCGTACGACCGCTGGAGGAGGGCGATCGCCCGCCGCACGTCGGCCGGTTCCCGGATGTAGAAGCTGACCCACCCGCTGTCCGGGAGGACGTGGTGGGGTGCGGCTTGTCCCGCCGCCACCAGCTCGTTCCGCACGTTGGTGGGGACCGGGATATCGACCAGACGATCGCCGTGGACGTGGCCGATCTCGCGGCTGCCCAGGCGGTACTCGGTCCCACCGAACCGGTGCGCCTGCGGGCTGATTCCGTCCCATGTGGATACGATTGCCTTGATCTGATCACCAGCGCCACGAACAGACATGGCGTCCTCCTTGCTCCGGCGAAGGGCCGGCCTTTGCACACCAGAATACCCGCCGCGCCGGCGCCGCTCCACCGGTACAATGGTCGGGAGACCGCCTGTCCCAACGGACAGGCCTGACCGGGAGGGCGCCGGTGCCATCCTGCACGAGAGGCGACACGTGAACGGCGCCGCGTGGTGGCGCAACGCGCGGGGCGAGTATGCGGGCGTCCTGATCGGCGGGGCGGGACTGCTCCTCGGTCTCGCCGGGCTCGGGAGCCTGGGTCGCAAGAACCTCAGCCCGTTCCCTCATCCGAAACGCGGTGCGACGTTGGTGGAAGACGGTGTGTACGCCATGGTCCGGCATCCCATATATGGAGGCGTGAGTCTCGGCGCGTTGGGCTGGGCCCTCGTGTGGCGCAGTCCGGTGACGCTCGGTCTCGGCGTGCTCCTTTTCGCGCTCTTCGATCTCAAGTCGCGCCGCGAGGAGCACTGGCTGGCCCGGACGTACCCGCAATATGCCGGCTACCGCCGGCGCGTCAAGAAGCTCCTCCCGCTCGTCTACGAAACGCCCCGGCTCGAAACCGTGCGCTCGCGGGCCGTGCGCGGCGTAGACGGCGCCGTCCGCCACCGGGCGCGCGCGTACGCGAAGAGGTGCTGCTGCGCGTACCCGGCGAGCGGGCCGAAGCGCTCTCGGGCGAACGCCTGGATGTCCCGCAGCCGCCGGGCCCGGCCCTGGAAATACAGCCGTTCGACCGCGCGGCGGACCCATACGTCGACGGGGAACGCCGCGTGATGGCCGAGGCCGAACAAGAGGACGCAGTCGCCCACTTTCTCGCCGATGCCCGGCACCTCGAGGAGGGCCTCCCGGGCGGCGGCATGATCCAGCCGCGAGAGTGCGGCGAGGTTCAGCCGCCCCGCCGCGACGAGGCGCGATGCGGCGCGCACGTAGGGCGCGCGGTACCCGAGCGCGCAGGCCGCGAGCGTAGGCATCGACGCGGCCGCAAGGCGCTCCGGCGACGGAAACGCCGCGACCCCATCGTCGAGCGGGTCCCCGAGCGCCCGGGCCAGCCGTTCGATCGAATGCCGGATCTTCGGGATGTTGTTGTTCTGCGAGACGATGAACGAGATCAGCATCTCCCAGGGGTCCTGCGCCAGCAGCGCGATGCCCGTCGTCTCCGCCAGCACCCGGGCCAGCACCGGATCGGCCGCGAGCGCGGCCTCCGCGCGGCGGGGATGTCCGCCGCGGGGGGTCACGCCGAGGTAGCGGCGGAGCGTCTCGCGCGCCTCCGGCGTGTCGGGCGCGAGGAGCCGGATGCCGCCGTCGTCCTGCACGAGGCGCACCACGCGCCGCCCGACGACTCCGACGGCGACGGGCGAGACCCGATCGTCCCAGCGCCACCGGAAGGCCTGGCCGGAGTCGAGCGTGCGGCGGAGGTCGACGCCCGCGCTGCCGGCGAGCCGCGTGCCCGCGCCGGTCACGCGTCCAGCAGGTCGACGCCGTCGACGATGAACTGGGACCAAGACTCGAGCCGCGGGTACGCGTCCCGGATCTCCGCCATCGTCGCAAAGGCTCCGGTCAGCTTGGTCGTCTCGCGGATCCGCACGTCGGGCGACGGTACGTCGGCGAGGTAGACGAGACCGAAGTGCACGCGGCCGACCGCCTCGACGTCGTCGTTGAGCGCGCCGATCGGCCGCGCCGTCCAGCCGGCGGGCAGCTCGATTTCTTCCATCAGTTCGCGGGCCATGGCCGCGTCGACCAGCGTGCCTGCCCCGGGCTCGACGGCGGCTCCGGCCGAAGCCCCGGCGAATAAGTCCGCCTGATTGTCCACCGGATTGATATGACCTCCGAGGCCGACCGAGAGTTTCTCCCTGAGGCGCGTTTCCGAGCCGCGCCGCGTGCGGCCGGCGAGAAAGATCCGGGCGTCGTGCCGGACGACCGCGTACGGGATGATCTGCTTGAGAGAGGGGTCTTCCTCCACTTGGTCCCGGCGCGCAAAAAACGCATGCGCGGCGATGGCCGCGAGATATGCCGACAATCCCTCGCGGCTGAAGCCGTAGAAACCGCCGTTCGGAAACAGCCGGGCGCGCGGCACGACGAGGACTTGTTCGGGCACGGAAGGGTGTTAGTGTTCGGGCGCAGGGAATCCTGGCGGGCGGCCGCGGCGACCGCTCAACTCATCTGCAACCGGTATCCCAGCATGCTGTCGGCGTCGTCGGTGGCGGAATCGATCTTTGCCATGAGCACGCCCGGCTCGGCCGACCACAGGTGCGGCAGGATCACCGGAATGTCCGAGACCACCGGCAACGCGGCGATCTCGTCCATGCGGACCCACCGCAGCTCGCCTTCGTCGTCGGTGATCGGACCGGCCTCGCCGGCCGGCCGCTCGGCCACGAAGGCAAACAGCAGCCACTGGGCCCCGGTGTCGCGGACGATGACGGTCAGGACAGCGCGCAGGCGGACGTGGGGCAGGTCGAAGCCCGTCTCTTCGCGGATCTCGCGCAGACAGGCCTCGTACGGGTCCTCGTCCGTCTCGACCTTCCCGCCCGGGGCGTTGTAGCGCCCCTCGTTGGGCGGGTGCCGCCGGCGCAGGAGCAGTATGCGATCGCCGTCCCGCACGAAGCAGAGCGTGCGGACGTCGACGCGTCGTGCCGCCCTACCCCCGCGGGGTGCACCCGGCCCTATTGGGCGGCCTTCAGGTGGTTGAGGTGCGCCTGCGCCCAGCCGCCAAACACGGCGTCGTAGAAGCTGCCGTGAATGGTGAGGGCCGCCTCGAACTCGCGCATCGCGTCGGCCTTCCTGCCGGCGCGCTCATAGACCCGCCCCAACGTAATGTGGTAGAGGGCATACTTCGGATCCAACTGGATCGCGTTGCGAAGCTCCGTGATCGCCTCGGCGTTGTGGTTGAAGAGGGCGAGCGCCGCGCCGTACCGCCAGTGCAGGTCCGCCTGCATCGGGGAGGCGTCGACGGCGGCCTTGACGTTGGGGAGCGACAGCACGGTCGCCGGCTGCCACTGGAACGGCGTATCGTTCTGCACCTTGTTGTTCATGACGACCTGGAAGTGCCAGGTGCCCGTGCTCGACTCGAGATCGGTCCCGAGGATGTAGAGCGGCGCCGCGAACTGGAACGACTGCCACGGCTTGGTATCGCGCCGCTTGGGCGTCCTCGTATCGACGGAATAGGCCAAGCCCGACGGGTCCAGCAGCCGGAGGGTCACCGTCGTGTCGGCCGGTGCGGACTTGACCTTGACGAGCGCGTAGGGCAGATCCGTGGTGGTGAACGAGGTGCCGGGGTTGATGGGTGTGACGTCGCCCTGGCCGAAGAGATTGTCGGACTTGACCCCGTGGGCCAGTACCACGCTGTCGAGCTGGATGGCGACGGGCTGCGCGGGCGCCGACTGCGCGGACGCCGGCACGGTCGCCGGCCCGCCGATCGCGACTGCGATGAGCACGCCGAGTGCCGCGAGTCCCTGGATTGTCGTGTGTCGCACGATCTACTCACCTCCGAACGGCGTACGGCGGACGTTGCGCTCCGCCACCTGGGGCAAACGCCGGAACTGGTGTAGAGGTTCCTTCTTCCCGCTTTTCCCCGGATCGGCCTCGACCTAGCGTGGCGCGAAGTCGAACCGGGGCGCAGACAAGGTTGAAAACGACGGGAGGGGCGCGGTGCCCTGTGGGCCGCCGCTCCCCTCGCCGAATCGCGGGTGGTGCGTGGCAATCGTGTTGGCTTGGATCAGCGGAGGATCAGGTGGCCTGTTGCCCACAAAATGAGGCCGATGAGCGCGAGGAATGCGACAAATGCCACGGGATCCACCTCCTTCCGTACGATCTCCCCTGCCACGGGATTCGCGGCGCGGCAGGGGAATCCTGCCGCGCCGCGAGGTCGGCGCGATGTCTCCGCGCGGCCCGCCGATACTACGGTAGAATGTTCCCAGATCGACGACTGCGGGGGTGATATGCGGACGGTGCGCCGGACCGGCGTGGTGCTCGCTTTCGTGATCGGATTCCTGGGTGCCCTGGGCCAGGCCGCGGTGGGGCAGCCGCCGGCCAACATCACCCCACCGCTTACCCCGGTCCCCGGAACCGCGGGCTCGAGCGTCAGCATTACCGCCGTGTCCGTCGGGGGCCGCGTGGTGTCGGCGACCGGCATCGGCGACGTGTGGGACAGCGGCGCCGCCGCGCGGCAACTCACCGTCACCGTGTATCTTCAGACGCGCGCCAACGGCGCGGACCTTCGGAGCGCCGTCGAGGCGGCCGACCGGAAGGCCGCGGGGGTGCGGGCATCGGTGCAGGCCCTCGGGATTTCCCCCCTGCACATCCGCACCATGGCGATGAGCGTCTCCCCGGAATACGGCCCGACGCCATCCCCTGGGGACGAGCCGGTGATCCGCGGGTACATCGTAAACCGCACCCTGCAGGTGGATATTTCCGGTCCCCCTCTGGGCGATGCCGTGATGCGGGCGGTCCTGACGGGCGGCGCGACCTCCGTCTCGGCCTTTCCGAGCGTCCAGCGGATGGCGGTGCCGGGGGAGGCGGCGCTCGCGCCGGCCGTCGGCCAGGCCACCCGGCAGGCCGAGGCGGCGGTCCGCGCGGCCGCGGCGCAGTTGGGCGTGTCGTTGGGCCCACTGCAGCGCCTGACGGTCGGCCCGCCGCACCCGGTCTTCGTCCGGCCGGGCGAAGGCTTGTGGCGGGTCGAGGTGACCGTAATCTACGCGCTCGCACCATCGCACTGACGCGTCACTCGGGAGGCGACCGATGCCGAGTCACTTCACGTCCGCGGCGGAACTGCGCGGCAAGGAGATCGCGAAAGGCGTCATGATGAAGCCGCTGCCGGGGCGGAACGTCATGCTGAGCTACGTGGAACTGGCCCCCGGCAGCGAAGTCCCGACACACAGCCACCCGCACGAGCAGGGCGGCATGGTCGTCGAGGGGCAGTTCGAGATGTGGATCGGCGACGAGCGCAAGGTGTTGTCCAAGGGCGACATGTACATGATCGCCGGCGGTACCCCGCACGGCGGCCGTCCGGTCAACGGCCGGGCGATCGTCCTGGACGTCTTCCACCCGCTGCGGGAAGAATATCTGACGCCCTGAACCGCCCGGCGGGGTTGACCGGTGGGGGCGGGACGGCCTGTCGATTCCCGGGTCGCCGCACGACTATCCGGTGGTGGAGCATTCCGGTCGTGCGCCGTACCCCAAGGAGGACATGGCGATGCAGAAGATCACGCCGTTTCTGTGGTTCGATGATCAGGCGGAAGAGGCGGCGCGCCTGTATGTCTCGATCTTCAAGAACTCGAAGATCCTGAGCGTCACCCGCTACGGAGACGCCGGCCCGGGACCGAAGGGCGCCGTGATGGTGGTCACGTTCGAGCTGGAGGGACAGAAGTTCATGGCGTTAAACGGCGGCCCGCAGTTCACATTCACCGAAGCGGTCTCGTTTCTCGTCACCTGTGAGACGCAGCGGGAAATCGACGCGTTGTGGGAGGCGCTGTCGGCGGGCGGCGCACCGGGTCCGTGCGGCTGGCTCAAAGACACGTTTGGGTTGTCGTGGCAGATCGTTCCCAGCGTCTTGGGCACGATGCTGCAGGACAAGGATCCCCAGAAATCGCAACGCGTCATGCAGGCGATGTTGGGGATGGAGAAGATCGACATCGCGCACTTGAAGCAGGCCTACGATCAAGCGTAGGCCTGCGCGCGCCATCCGCGGCGCCGTTCCGTCACGGGCCGCCGCGCGCCCGGTCCCGAAGCAGTGACAGCGCCGTCGAGAGCAGGCAGAGGATGATCGTCGCCAGGTAGACGTCCTGGATGCCGCGGGCGAGCGCCGCGGGAGCGATGCCGCCGCCCCCGCCGGCTGCGGCGCCCAGCCGCGCCTGCAGCAGCGTGGCCGCGAGCGTGAGGCCGGTGATCATCCCGACGCTCCGCATCATCGCGAGCACCCCGCCCGCGACGCCGCGTTTGTCGCGCGGCGCGTTGTTCATGATCACGGCGTCGTTGGGCGCGATGAAGAGCCCCAGGCCGAAGTCGAACACCACCATGGCCGCGGCGAGCGCCCCGTACCCGTGCGCCGGCGACACCCGCGTGAAGAGAAAGCCGCCGGCCGTGGCGATCGCCATGCCGAGCGGTGCCAGCACGTGCGAGCCGGCGCGGTCGGACAACGGACCGCCGAGCAACGATCCCGCGGCGAGGGCGGCTGGCATCGGCGCCATCGCAATGCCCACGCGCCCCGGGCTGTAGTGCAGTAGGTGCTGGAGATAGAACGGCACGACGAACACGACGGTGAACGAGCCCGCGTAGGCGCAGAGCTTGGCGGCGTTGGCGCGCGCGAAGACACGATTGTGAAACAGCGAGAGATCGAGCATTGGAGGCCGGACCCGCGCCTCGATCGAGAAGAATGCCGCCACGAGCGCCGCCCCCCCGGCGAGCAGGGCGTCCACCGGAGCGGCGGTCCAGCCGGAAACCGGGCCGAGACTCGCGCCGAGCAGGAGCGCGCCGAGGCCCCCGCCGAACGTCACGGCTCCCGCGACGTCGAACCGTTCCCGCGGGCCAGGCCGTTCGAGCGGCGGCAGGACGCGCCGGGCGAGCAACATCGTCCCAATCGCGACCGGGACGTTGACGTAGAAGATCATCCGCCAGCCGAACGTCTGGATCAGCAGGCCGCCGACCACGGGGCCGACCACCAGCGCGACCGACACCGCGGTTTCCAGCACGCCGAGCGCGGTCCCCATGCGCTCGGCCGCGACCGTGTATGCCAGGATCGCCACGCTGTTCGCGACCAGCATCGCCGACCCCACGGCCTGCAGCACCCGAAACCCGATGAGTGCGCCGATGCCGGTCGCGGCGCCGCAGAGGACCGACCCCGCGAGAAACACCGCAAAGCCGGCGACATAGATCCGCTTGTGCCCGACCATGTCGGAGACGCGGCCGAAGACGGCGACGAGACTGGAGGACGTCAGGAGATACGCGACGCCCACCCACCCGACGATGGAGACGGGCACGCGGAACGTCGCCGTGAAGGTCGGGTACGCGACGGTGACGACGCTGGAGTCGAGCGCGCCCATGAACGTGCCGAGGCAGACCGTCGCGATCACCGGCCAGGGCAGCCGGGGCAGGGCGGGGACGCGATGCGGCGCGCGTGCGCCCGGGGCATCGCCGATGGGCCGGGCCGCGTTCGTGACCGGCCGCTCCCGCGGTTTCAGCCGCCGCCGCGATCGCGCTCGATCGCGGACCGGACAATCGCGCCGAGCCAGCGGGCGAAATCGGCGCGCGTGGGCGGATCGGCGAGCGGGTTGTCCGGCGGCGGGCTCGCGCCGGGGATGGCGCTGGCGAGGGCCTGGATCGCGGCGTCGCGGGGCATCGGGACCGGCGCGTCGCCGAACGTCAGGCTGAGCGCCGCGGGGTTCGCGC
The DNA here is from genome assembly GCA_035945995.1 of bacterium. Classification (NCBI taxonomy): domain Bacteria; species bacterium. The sequence continues at coordinate 38,907 of DASYZR010000005.1, read as the reverse complement.
CGGCGCCCGCAGCCTGCACCAGCTCCGCCGTCGCGATGATCGCCCGCTTGGCGTCCAGCTGGGTCAACGGCTCGTCGGGCCGGAACGACAGCGTGTCCGTACTACCCGGCCAGACGTTGGCCACGGCGAGGAGCTGGGTGGCGAAAAACGCGCGATGCCCGAGCGGGACGTCGTCGTACCAGTACAGCGGGATGCCCTGATCCAGCGCCAGCACCTGCAGGCGCAGCACGAGCCAGGGACTGTCGTGAACCTCGTGCGCCGTGCGGCCGGCGCGCAGGCAGAACGCCGCCAGCACCGCCGCGGCCTCGCCGACCGCCCACTCCACCGGGTGGACGCGGTACGCGCCGTTGGTCAGATGCGTGGTCCCGAGGCTCTTGCCCGCGGCCAGTAGGTTGACCGTCCGGACCGGGATGAGCGCGCCGAGCGGAATCTGAAACGGCCGGGCCGGGATGGTCACGGTGTTCACGCTGCAGCCATGCAGGTCGATCGGATACAGGCCGATGCCCGCGGCCGCGGTCTGCGGCGCGGCCCGCGCCCCGGGCTGCGCGGATGCGGCGATGTCCGGCTCGCGGATCGTCGTCAGGGCCCGGAGGCGCCGTCCTTCGCGGATGTACGGCATCTGCGACAGGCCGTCGACGCTGCCCATGAGGTCCGGCCGGGGCCGCAGCTCCGGATAGCCGGTGCCGCCGTCGTCCCGCGGCGCTTCGGTCTGGAGCCAGTACAGAAACCCGAAGCTCAAGAGACGCGCGTCTTGATGCAGCCGCGCCTGCTCGGCCGGCGGCCGGTCGACCGGCGAGGGGCCGCGGTAGTCGTTGCTGGTCCAGTTGACGATGCTGACGTCATTGGGCACCTGCGGATCCTCGAAGTTCGAGGCGTCGAGCGCCCGCCGGTAGGTCCAGAACGCGCCGTGCGTGCCGGGCGCCCGGCCGAACATCTGATACGCCGGGGCCTCCGGATCGGTCGTCCGGTACACGAACGAGTAGGGCTGCGCCGCGCGGTTGGTGGCGTAGCCGTCGGGCATCGGGATCGTGTGGGTCTCGCCCGGCCGGAATTCGACCGCGAACGAGAAGGTGAGAAACTGGAAGCACGTCGGGTCCGCCGCATCGGGCGCCGAGGGTTCGCCCGTCTCGGCCCGCGATTCGGCCCCCGCCGCGTACGGCGTCGCCGTGAGCGGCAGCAGGTCGCCGAGGTCGGTCGCGTCGAGCGCGAACGCTGTCCGGAACCGGATGAGCGCCCCGCTCTCAGTCTGCCGGGTCAGCACGGACCGGACCTGTCCGCTGAAGACTTCCGCCGCGACCGCGCGGGTGTGATAGAAGATCTGCAGGGCCCCCGAGTTGTGCGGACCGGCCATCATCCCTTCCAGCACCGCCGCCGCGGCGCGCGGTTCGAACGACAGCCCGCTCACCCAGGCGTTGCCGGGGTTAAACGGCCCCCCGAATTCGGCGGCCGGGGAGAGCCGGTAGCGCTCGCGGTAGTAGGCGCGGATCGCGCTGCGGAGTTCATAGTACAGGGCGGTGCCGCCGAACGTCTCGATGTACTCGTGTTCGTCGAAGGCCGACACGCCCTGCGTGCTGATCTGGCCGCCCGGCCAGCCGGTCTCCTCGATCAGGCAGACGCGGAGGCCCAACCGGGCCGCGCGCAGGGCCGCGGCCACGCCGCCGAGGCCGGCGCCGCAGACGAGCACGTCGCACGTGATGTCCGAGACCTGGGAGGTGATCTGCATTCGCCGCGGGCGGCGCGGCTAACTGATGTTGACGGAGATCGACTTGACCTCGGTGTACTCGTGCATCCCGTGGCGGCCGCCCTCGCGCCCGAGGCCGCTCTCCTTGAAACCGCCGAACGGAATCTCGTGCGTGTAGCCGGTGGCGTCGTTGACGCAGACCAGCCCGTACTCCAGCGCTTCGCCGACGCGGACGACGCGTGCGAGGTCCCGCGACGACAGGTACGCGGCCAGGCCGAAGGAGGTGTGGTTGGCGCGCGCGACGACTTCGTCTTCGGTGTCGAAGAGGAGGAGCGGCGCGATCGGGCCGAACGTCTCGTCCTTCGAGACCCGCATCTCTTCGCGCACGTCGGTGAGCACGGTGGGCGCGTAGAAGAACCCGCGCGCGAACGCCCCGTCCGTCAGCCGCCGCCCGCCGGCGAGGGACCGGGCGCCCTGCCCCACGGCTTCCGTCACCATTCCTTCGACCTTCTCCAGCGTCTCGGCGTTGATGAGCGGTCCGACCTGCACGCCGGGCTCCGTGCCGGGCCCGACCTTGATCGCCCGGACCGCGTCGACGAACTTGGGGACGAAGCGGTCGGCGATGCTCCGCTGCACGTAGAGCCGGTTCGCGCAGATGCACGACTGGCCGCCGACCCGCAGGTACTTGATCGCGACCGCGTTCGCGACCGCCCGGTCGAGGTCGGCGTCGTCGAAGACGATGAACGGCGCGTTCCCGCCGAGCTCGAACGTCAGCCGCTTGAGCTGATCGGCGGCCCCCCGCATCAGCATCTTGCCGACCTCGGTCGACCCGGTGAACGCGATCTTGCGCACGCGCGGGTCCCCAAGGAACACCTCGGCGATCGGCGCCGCGCGCCGCCCCACGACGACGTTGAACACCCCGGGCGGCAGGCCGGCCTCCTCGAACGCCCGCGCGATTTCGATCGCGGTCAGCGGCGTCTCTTTCGCCGGCTTCAGCACCACGGTGCATCCGGCGGCGAGGGCGGGGGCGATCTTGCGGAGCACCATGGTCGCGGGGAAGTTCCACGGCGTGATCGCCCCGACGACGCCGAGCGGCTGGTGCACCACCCACAGCCGCTTGTGCGGCACCGGCGGAGGCACGATCTCGCCGTAGACGCGGCGGGCCTCTTCGGCGAACCACGGGAGGTACTGGATCGCGAAGGCGACCTCGCCGCGCGCCTCCGCGACGGGCTTGCCGTTCTCCTCGGTGACGAGGTGCGCCAGCGCGTCGAGCCGGCCCGCGAGAATGTCGCGCGCCTTCAATAGAATGGCGCCGCGTTCGAGCGCCGTGCGCGCCGCCCAACCGGGGAAGGCGCGCGCCGCCGCGTCCACGGCCGCGCGGGCGTCGTCGGGACCGCCGTCCGGGAGGGCGGCGATCGGCTCGGACGTCGCCGGATTCAGCACGTCGAACCGTCCGCGCCCGTTGCCGTCGACCCAGCGTCCGTCGATGAACAGCGGATACTGCTTGACCGCCATTACGGTACCCCCTTCGCGATCCTCGGGTATCGTGACGATTTCCTGCGGGGTCCCGGGGCTTCCTGCACGCGCCGTCGCGGCCCGCGACGATCACGGAGGGGTGACAGACTCCATCGCCGAGAACTGTGTCCCGATGCCCGCGCACCGCCCGCCGTCTCCACCCGCCGTCTGGTACCAGGGCCAAGTCCAGGCGACACTCGCCCGCCGCGGCGGGCCCCTCCGTCTCGTTCGGGGCGCCGGCACGCGCGTGTGGGACGCGGACGGGCGCGGTTACCTCGATGCGCGGTCCGGGCTGTGGGCGGCCCTCGTCGGATACGGCCGCGCCGAGATCATCGACGCGATCGCCGGACAGCTGCGGACGCTGTCTTTTGCGCCGCTGACCGACGCCGCTTCCCCTCTCGTCGAAGCCCTGGCGGAACACCTCCGCACGGTCCTCCCGGGCGACCTCGAGACCATCGTCCCGGTGCCGACGGGGTCGGAAGCCGTCGACACGGCGCTCAAGTTCGCGCGGCTGTACCACAGCGCCGCGGGCGCGGGCCGCCGGCGCGTGATCATCAGCCGGGAGTACTCCGCGCACGGCAGCACGTACGCCGGATCGTCGCTCAGCGATCCCGATCGCGGGCTCCTCCGCGGCATCGGCACGCGCCTGGCGGGCATCCGGTTCGTGCGCGCGCCGTACCGCTACCGGTGCCCGCACTGCGCCGCGTTGGGCGAGTGCACGCTCGCCTGCGCGGACGAAGTCGACCGCGCGATCCTCGACGCGGGGGCGGACCGCGTCGCCGCGGTCTTTGCCGAGCCCGTGCCCGGGCCCGGCGGCGTGCTCGTGCCGCCCGCGGCGTACTGGCCGCGCCTCCGCGAGATCTGCGACCGACACGGCGTCCTGCTCGTCGCGGACGAGGTCGTGACGGGATTCGGCCGCACCGGCCGGTGGTTCGCCTGCGACCACTGGCGGGTCGTCCCAGACATCATGATCCTCGGGAAAGGCATGACCGGCGGTTATCAGACGCTGGCCGCCCTGGCGCTGCGGCGCCGGGTCGCCGAGCGGCTCGCACGCCGGCAGGTTCCCCACGGGTTCACCTACAGCGGGCATCCCGCCGCCTGCGCCGCGGCGCTCGCCTGCCTCGGGATCATCGAGCGCGAAGGCCTCGTCGAGCGGGCCGCGGCCCTCGGCCGCCGGCTGGCAGGCGGGCTCGCCGCGCGTCTGGCCGGCTGTCCGATCGCCGGCGAAATCCGCGGGATCGGCATGATGGCGGCGGTGGAATTGGTCGCCAATCGCGACACGCGCGCCCCGCTGGCGCTGGGGACCCGCGGCCTCGACCGGTTGGAGCGCGAGGTCCGGCAGCGCGGCGTGCTGTGCTTCATCGACAATCCGGTCATCGCGGCGCCGCCGCTGACCATGACCGACCGGGACGCCGACGAACTGGCCGACGCGATCGCCGGCGCGGTCGGCGCGCTGGCCGGCGCGCGGACGCGGACGGCGCGGACGGCCGCCAACATGGGGAGGGAGCGCAGATGACGGGCTCGATGGTCTCGCTCGAGGCGCGCGACGGCATCGTCACGCTGACGATGCGGCGGCCGGAGGCGCTCAACGCGCTCAGCACCGCGCTGTGCCGGGATCTGGCCGCATCACTCGACGAGGCCGGCCGGGATCGGGCGGCCCGCGTGCTCATCCTCACCGGCGAGGGACGGGCGTTTTGCGCCGGGGCCGACCTCCGGGAACGGATCGGCGCCACGGCGGAGGACATGTGGAAGCACAACCGGGCCATTTTTCAGATCCCGCTCGCACTCGAACGGCTGCCGATTCCGACGATCGCGGCGATCAACGGCCTGGCCCTCGGCGGCGGATGCGAGCTCGCGCTCGGCTGCGACCTGCGGTGGGCCGCGGACACCGCGGAGTTGGGGTGCCCCGAGGTGACGAGGGGCATCATGCCCGCGGCCGGCGCGACGCAGCGCCTCGGCCGGTTGATCGGGCCGGCGCGCGCGATGGATCTCGTGCTGACGGGCCGGCGGGTCGGCGCCGCGGAGGCGCACCGCCTCGGTCTGGTCGACGCGGTCGTTCCCGGGGCCGGCCTCGGGGCGGCCGCCGAGGAGGCCGCGCGCACGATCGCGGCGAACGCGCCGCTGGCCGTTCGCTCGGCGCGGGAGGCGATCCGGTTCGGCCTCACGCACCCGTTCGAGGACGGCCTCAAACTCGAAGGCGACCTCCAGCGGATGCTCTATGCGAGCGACGACTGCCGGGAAGGCATCGCCGCGTTTCTGGAACGGCGTCCGCCCCGCTGGACCGGGCGGTAGCCACGGCGGGGCGCCGGACTCCCCGCGTCCCGCCGTCCGGCGCGCGGTACGGCCGCGCTCAGTCCGCGAGAAACCGCTTCACGGCTTCGTCGTTCCACTCGAGGCCGATGCCGGGACGGGACGGTACCAGGGCGTGCCCGCGCTCGAGCGCGAGCGGTCTCGCGAGCAGCGGGGCCTCGAGGTCCAGGTATTCGAGCCAGTGGCGGGCGGGCGCGGCCGCGAGCAGATGGACGCTCACGTGCGGGAAGATGTGGCTCGACACCGGACGTCCGGCGGCCTCCGCGAGCGCGGCGGCGCGCAGCCAGGCTCCGACCCCCCCGATCTTCGCGACGTCCACCATCACGCAGTCCGACGCGCCCGCGGCCAGACTCCTGGCCGTGTCGCGTGGTCCCCACCAGTTCTCGCCGATTTGAATCGGCGTCCGCGCCTCGCGCGCGACCGCCGCGTGCCCCGCGTCGTCGTCCCCCTGTACCGGCTCCTCGATCCAGGCGAGGCCTTCGCCGTCGAGCGCCGCGGCGCGGCGGATCGCCTCCGGGACGGTGAGGCACTGATTGTAGTCCACCATCAGAGCCGTCCGATCGCCGGCGACGCGCCGGACCGCGCGAATCGCCGCGAGGTCCGCGGCCAGATCGCCGCTCCCGACCTTCAACTTCATCGCGATGAACCCGGCGCCGAGGGCCGCCTCCGCCTCCGCCGCGACCCGCTCCGGGTTCATGGCGCGGAGGCTGGCGTACGCCGGCACCGGCCTGGGCGCCGCGCCGAGCAGGGTGGCGAGCGGGACGCGGCAGGCCTTGGCGAGCGCGTCCCACAAGGCCATGTTCACGCCGGCGGCGGCCATGCCGGTGAGGCCCTGCGGGCCGAGGAGGCGAAAATGCCGCTGCAGTTGCCCTTCGACCACCGCGGGGATCGCCGGCTCGCCGCGGAGGAGATCCGCCAGGTTGGCCGCCAGGCGCGCCGTGGGGTGCAGCGCCGTCGTGGTATAGCAAAACACGTACCCCAGGCCGGTCACGCCTTCTTCCGTGAGGACGTCGATCAGCACGAATGGTGCCGTGCCGATCGTGCCACTCGCCGTCTCGAGCGGCGGATCGACCGGCACATTGACCGGACGCGCGCGCACATCCCGAACCGTCAACCGGGCCGCCTGCATCGTGACGCCTCCTTAGCCGTCGCCGCCCGCGCGGCCTCCGAGGGCCGGGTGGCCCTGCACGCGCTGCCGCCGGACGACGCGAGGGTGACGATCATGCTGGTGCGCCGCCGGGACGCGTTTGTGTCGGCGGCCCTCGCGCGGTTCATCGAGACCACCCGCCGGTACTTCGCCGCGCATGCGCAGGAGTGCGCGCGCGCGGCCCGGAAAAACGATCGAGTCGCGACCGCCGTCACCGGGGTCGCGCCGCGACGGAGGTCCGTCGCGGCCGGGAGGCGCAGTGGAAGAGGGGTTCGAAGTCGAGTCGAAGGGCGAGCCGGCTGAGGGCCACCCGCGCTGGCTCGTCACGGCCGTCGCGATCACGACCGCGCTGCTCGCCGTGCTGGCGGCCTATGCCAGTTTCGCCGGCGGCAAGGCGGTCCACGATTCGCTCGCCAGCCTGACGGAAGCCGCGGTGCTGCAGAACCAAGCGTCGGATCAGTGGGCGTTTTATCAGGCCAAGGGCATCAAGCGCCACGTGTTCGAAGTGCAGCGCGACGTGCTGCGCCTCCAGAGCACGCCGCGGGCCGCCGCCCTGGCGGCCCGCTACGACCGCGAAGTGACGCGGTACACCTCGGATCAGACCAAGATCAGCAAAGACGCGCAGGCGCTGGAGCGCCGCCGCGACCGCGCGCAGCAGGTCGCCGAGCGGTACGACGCGCTTCACGAACGGTTCGGCCGCGCGGTGGCGTCGTTTCAGGTCGGGATCGTGTTGTGTTCGGTCGCGGCGATCGTCCGCCGGCCGCCGCTGTTGTACGGCGGGATGATCGCCGGCGCCGCGGGCGCGGTGGTGCTGCTGCAGGCGCTCCTGCTCGGGTAGGGCCAGACCGCCGGGGCCGGACCAGGGAGAGTGGATGACGCACTGTGGTAGACTAAGCCGGGTGATGGTATGGGCGACGCGAGACGGTACAAGGTGGTGCTCGAACGGAACGATCAGGGCGGGTTCACCGTCACCGTGCCGGCCTTCCGGCCATCGTGACGCAGGGGGAGACGCAGGACGAAGCGCTCGCGAATGCAGCCGACGCCATCCACCTGTACGTGGATTCACTCCGCCATCGTAAGCTCCCCATCCCAGACGACACCGAGGTGACGATCGAGGAAGTGCGCATCCCCGCGTGACCGACAAGCTGCCGGGGGATTTGGACGGGCCAACGCTCGTTCGGGCGCTTCGGCGGCTTGGGTATGTCAGGCGCGGCGGGTAGCGTCAGCCGAGAGCGGACGAATGCTTTAGTGGCCCGGGCGCTCGCGTGGGCCGGTCCCCTCCTTTTAGATTCGTCCGATCACGGTGCCGAGCGCGAGCATGCACAGCACGATCGCGGCCAGCAGCACGTAGGTCCACTCGCGCCCGCGCGCAAACGCCACGAGCGAGACGATCACGCTCAGGACCGGCGTGACCATGAGCGTGAGGAGGCCGATGTCGGTCACGGCCGTCGGCACGTGCGCGTTGCCCTCGAAGTCGGTGAGCAGCTGATGCAGGGTGCGGGGATCGTCCTCCGCGCCGACGGGGATGCCGCGCGGGGCCAGCAGGATGACGCGGAGCCCGCGCCGCTCCACGAACAGCACCACGCCGAGCAGGATGATCGCCGCGGAGCACAGCACCCCCCAGCGCAGGATCGTGCCGAGCACCCGGCCGGTCATGTCCACCTTGCCCTGGGCCTCCGTCACCGCGAGGGGCTCGCGCACGCCGCTACACTCCCAGGCCGCGCAAGATCATCTCGATCGCGACGACGGCGAGGACCGGAACGAAAAGCTTCCGCAGCGTCGTGCTGCGCAGGCGTTCCATGACGTGCGTCCCGCCCCAGGCGCCGCCCAGCACGCCGAGCGCCACCGGCGCGGCCACCAGCGGATGGATGTCGCCGCGCGCGAAGTACACGCCCGCGCTCGCGGCGGCCGTCACGCCTATCATGAAGTTGCTGGTCGCGGTCGACACTTTCATCGGCAGGCGCATGACGACGTCGAGCGCGAGCACCTTGAACAGGCCGCTGCCGATGCCCAGCAGCCCCGACATGAGCCCCGCGCCGTACATCATGAGGGCGCCGGGGATCACGCCGGTCGCCGTGTAGGCGACGCGCCGCCCCAGCACGTGGTCGAAGTAGTCGCCGCGGAACTGCAGCCGCCCCGCCAGGGGGTCGTAGGGGACCTCGCCCGGCAGTTCGAGTTTCACCCGCTCGAGCAGCGCGACCGTCGAGTAGGCCAGCAGCAGGCCGAAGATGATGTAGAGGGCCCGGACGGGCACGTGCCCGGCGAGGAACGCGCCGGAGACGGCCCCGATCGTCGTCGCCACCTCGAGGGCGATCGCGATCCGGAGGTTGGCGATCCCACCCCGCACGTAGGCCGCGGCCGCGCCGCTGCTGGTGGCGATGACCGAGACGATGCTGGCCCCGATCGCGTACCGGATGGGCAGGCCGATGAGGAGCGTGAGGGCGGGGACGATGATGATGCCGCCCCCGAGCCCGAGCAGCGCGCCGGCGACCCCCGCAAAACTGGAAACGAGCAGTATCTCGATGAACACGCGGCCCCCCGGACCCGCGACGGCGCGGCGGCCCCAGGCCGCGCATGTGTTCGATGGTGCCCCGAGCGGGATTTGAACCCGCGTTACCGGCTTGAAGGGCCGATGTCCTAGGCCGACCTAGACGATCGGGGCCGCCCCCACATTAGCATACGACGGCGAGAGCCTGCAAAGCCGGCGGCGATCAACGGCGGGTTATGGGCACGGCGTGCCCCTGGGAAAAGATCGGGTGCGGGCCGCGGGCCGAAAAACGAACGTGTGATCGCAGGTCCCCTTATGGGATCTGGAACATTCCGCGCGAGGCCCACGTTTCGCCCGGTACACCACCGCATCAGGTTGTTTCGCAACAGGAGGATATATGTCGAGTACGACACGGGCCGCCGCCGTGCGCCTGAGGCGGCGGGCACGCCGCGCCGTCGGTCTCATTCGGCCCTGGAAGCGCGCCGCCCGCGTGACGCGGCTGCCGAAGCGCTCGTATGTCATTCGGGAGAAGTATCTCCGGAAGTTCCGCACGCTTGCGCGTCAGCTGACGGACATCCCGCTCAGCCCCGATACGACCTTTGACGGGCTGCTCAACATGGGGGAGGACGGCAACGAGATCTGGGTCGAGGCCGGCCTGCCCGAACCCGAAAAGCAGTTCACGGTCCTGCACGAGCTCGTGCACGCGCGCCGGCAGCGCGCCGGCGAAGACCTCGACGACGACGTGCTGGAAGAGCAGGTGGTCGAGTTGGAGGCCATCGCCCGCGCCAGGCGCCGGCTGCTCAACCGGATGTCGTCCGGGCTCATTCTCTGCGTGCTGCACGACTATCTGACCCGCAGCGACGCCGACGATCCCAATACGACCGGCGGCCTGCGGCGGATCTACGAGCGGATCGGGCAGTTGCTCTCGGGCTCCTGGGGACCCCGGCGGGCGGCCGCCCTTCCCAAGGTGGCCCACCGCCGCCCGGGGCCGAGCCGGCGGTCAGCGATCTGAGGCCGGGCCGCGGGACGTCCGCGGCGTGCCGGGCCCAGGCGGTTCGCCGGGGGGCGGAGGCTCGGGAGGACCGGGCGGCGGACCCGGCACCGGCGGCGGCGCCGGCGCCGCGGGGACGATGATCGTCGCCGGTGTGCCGTCCCGCCGGTCCGCGCCGGACAGCTGCAGGCTGCGCGCCAGCTGCGCCAGGCGGGCCTGGACGCGGCCGTTGATCGAGTCCGGGGGGTACTTGCCGTCGCCGTCCGGGGCCCCGGCCGCCTCGCCCGTCAGGATCTCAATGCCCTCGTCGATCGTCCGCGCGGCCCAGACGTGGAACCGGCCGGCGCGCACGGCGTCCACGACCTCGCCCCGCAGCATCAGATTGCGGATGTTCTGCTGCGGGATGAGGACGCCCTGGCCGCCGGTCAGGCCCTTCGCCTTGCAGGTGTAGTAGAAGCCCTCGATCTTCTCGTTGACGCCGCCGATCGGCTGCAGCTCGCCGCGCTGGTTGACGGAGCCGGTCGTCGCGATGCCCTGATCGATCGGCAGGCCGGAGAGCTCGCTCAGGAGCGCGTAGAGCTCCGTCGAGCTCGCGCTGTCGCCGTCGACGTCGGAGTAGAGCTGCTCGAACGTGAGCGACGCCGACAGGCTGAGGGGCGCCTGCTGGGCGAACCGGCTCGCGAGAAACGAGGCCATCACGAACACGCCCTTGCTGTGGATGCGCCCCGACATCTGCGTCTCGCGCTCGATGTTGACCACGCCGCGGGAGCCCACGAAGACCCGCGCCGTGATCCGGCTCGGCTGGCCGAACATGTAGTCCCCGAGTGCGAGCACGGAGAGCCCGTTGATCTGGCCGGCCACCCGGCCCTGCGTGTCGACCATGATCGTCCCGGTCTCGATGAGCTCCCGGATCTTCTCCTCGATCAGGTTGCTGCGGAGGACCTTCTCCTCGATCGCCCGGCGGACGTCGTCGCGCGCCGCCACGTCGCGCCCGGCCTGCGTGGCCCAGGCGGCCGCCTCGAAGACGATCTCCATGACCTCGTTGAAGCGCGTGCTGAGTTTGCCCTGCTCGCCGGCGATGCGCGTGCTGTGGTCGATGATCTCGGCCACGCCGCCCGCGTCGAACTGGCAGAGGCCGCAGCCGCGCACGATCTCGCCGACGGCCCGCGCGTACTCCCGGATGGTCTCGGGCGTGCGCTCCACCGTCACGTCGAAGTCGGCGCGGATCTTGAACAGCTCCTCGAAGTCCTCGTCCAGCGCGTAGAGCAGGTGGTAGATGTAGGGCGTGCCGACGAGGATGATCTTGAGGTCGAGCGGGACGGGATCGGGCCGCAGCGTCGCCGTGGGCAGCATACCCGCCGCTTCGCCGAGCGGCTCGATGCGGATCTCGCGGCTGCGCAGCGCGCGCTTGAGCCCCTCGTAGGCGAACGGGCTCGTCAGCACGTCGCGCGCGTGCAGGACGAGATAGCCGCCGTTCGCGAGGTGGAGCGCCCCCGGCTTGATCATCGTGAGGTCGGTCACGAGCGCGCCGAACTCGACGCGGAGCTCGGCGCGGCCGACGAGGTTGTAGTAGGTCGGGTTGGTCTCGAAGATCACCGGGGCGCCCTTCGTCTCCGCGTGGTCAACGAGCAGGTTGACCTGATAGCGGGCGAACGGATCGCGCCGCGGCATCCCGGGCAGCTGCACCTGCGGCGTCTGGCCTTCCTCGTCGCCGGTCTGCGTGATCTCGGAAAGGTGGTCCAGCATGTCCTGCTTGGCCGCGTCCAGGTACGCGGTCACGCGCGGGTGGTCCGCGTACTGGTCGCGGAGCCGGCCCACCGGCGCGTCGATCATGTACTGCGCCGTCTGCCGCTCCAGCTGGCGCAGGGCGTCGCGCCCTTCACGCTCGAGCGCCCGCACCTGCCGGAGGGCCTCCGTGACCGCGTCCCCGATTTCCCCGGTGCGCTGCTGCAACTTTGTCCGGTCGGCCTCGGGGAGCTGGTTGAAGACCTCTTCGGGAATCGGCTTGCCCTGGAGGTCGACCGGGACGGTCGCGATCCCGGTCGGGGTCCGCTGGAGCATCAGGCCCTTGGTCCGCGCCGTGGCCTCGAGGCCTTCCCAGATCTCCGCGACGCGCTGCTCGTACCGCTTCACGACCTCCGCGCGCCGGCGCTCGTAGATCTCGCTCGTGAACGCCTGGCGGAGCCCCTCGCGGATCTCGGTGATGAGCTCCTGCACGTCGTGCTGGAACTTCCGGCCGGTCCCGGACGGCAGCGAGATCGCGATCGGCTGGCTCGGCGCGGCAAAGTTGCGGACGTAGCACCAGTCCGGCGGGACCGGTCCGGTCCGCGCCGCATCCTCGACCGCGGAGCGCGTGTACGTCATGCGCCCCGTCCCGGGCGGCCCGCTCACAAAGAGGTTGTAGCCGGGCTGGTCCACCCGCAGCCCGAAGTCGAGCGCGCGCACCGCCCGCGGCTGCCCGACGAGGTGCATCGGGCCGTCGAGCTTGAGGTCGCGGGTCGTGGCAAACCCGAGGCTCGCCGGATCGCAGGTGCGGCGGAGCGCATCGGGCGGAAGGCGCCGGTCGTCCGTGAGGGGGGAACTCATTCTGCCTTCCACGTTCGTCCAAGACCATGTGTTCGCCTCTTGACGGGAATCGGGGGTGGAGTATATTGGCAGGTGCACACATCTAAACATATGTACATATCCTGACACCATGGGAGGCGGTCGTGGAAATCGCGCTCGCCCCGCACTCCGAGGCGCGGATTCGGGCGGTGCTCGGAGCTACCGTTGATCTCTCGCCGGGCGCCGTGCCGCAGGTGCTCGCGCGGCTCGCCGAAGACGCGCCGGACGTTTACTCGCAGGTGCTGAGCGAACTGTCCGGCTCCCAGATCCAGCTCGACAGCGAGCGGACTCTTCATCGGCGGCATCGGCGCGCCGCACTGCGTCGCGCGGTCTTCGGGTGGGGTGAATACGAGAGTGAAGCGGGCGACCGGCTCCTCGCCAAGCGCCGGTTGGCGGCGGCGGCGCCGATTGGGCTTGCGGCGGTCATGCTGATTGTGGGGGGATGCTCGGCGTTGCTGCATCGGTCGCACAGTGCATCGGCGGCACGGCCGGCGGCGCGTGCGTCCCGCGCAAAACCCGCTGCATTGGAGTTGGTGGCGGAGTCGATTCCGCAGCCGTCCGTGCGGCAGTCGGGGACGGAACGCCGCCGAATCGTTGGCCGGACAAAGCTATCGCACATGCCTGCGCCCCCGCCGCTCCGTCCGTCGCCGCAGTTGCCGCCCGTGCCGGCGCTGCCGCTGCCGCCCTTCCCTTTCGGCCGAGAAGCGGCAGGCGGTCCGCCGCCCGCGATCGTCTTCAACCGGGCGGTGCCGGGTGACACACGGGTGCGTGGCGCCGATAGTGCACCGGCCTCTCCCGTCGTCTATGCCCGCGATGGCGCCGCCGATGCCCCGGATTCGCCTCCGGCATGGCCGCGAATCGCCGCCGGTGTTGAGCGGCCGGGGGTGCGCAGGCCCGGCGATCGGCTGTTGGCGCGTCTCGTCACCGGAGTCGTGGTGGCGCCCGGCGCTCCGCCGGTTCCGGTTGTGGCGGAAGGTGTGACCGATGGGTCGGCGTGGCTTGGTCGAGCCGTTGCGGGACCGGACGACCGCATTCAGCTCTCGTTTCAGTCGGCGGACGCAGACGGCTCCCGGGTAGAGTTGATGCCGCCGCCCGGCAGCCTCCCCGTGCCGGGCACGGCCCCGCTCCGCGGTGTGGCGCTTGAGCCCGGTCGGCTATCGGCGGGATTGCCGGGCCGCGTCGTCATCCGCCGCCGGGCCGCGGCCGCAGCCGCGATCGGCGCCGTCTTCCAGGCGGCATCCGATTACGCCGCCGCCCTCGCACACGCCGGACAAGTTACCGTAACAGACGGCACGGAGCAGGTGTCGCTCGGCGCACCCGCTCCCGGCTGGACGTACGTGGCCGCACGTCTCGCCGAGACCTTGAGGGCGCAGGCGTCCGGGACGATTAAGACGGTCGAGATTCCCGCGGGGACGTCATGCGTGATTCTCATCACGGAGGCGCCATGAGATGCGGTACGCCGCTTGCGCGTTCGCGCTCATACTGGTGTCCGGCGTTGCCGCCCGCGCGGACGCCCAGACGCCGGGGGTACCGTCGGGTGATCTGTTCGCGCCCCTCACGAACCTCTTCAATCAGGCCGCACTGAGTCTCTCCGGCGCGTTCGGATTGGCCTACGCCACGGCCGCTCTCCTCGTGGCCGGAGCGGTTATCATCGCCGATCATCGCAACGGCATTCGCAACGCGCTGTGGGTCATCATTGGTTCTGTCGTGTTGTTCTTCGGCGGTCAAATCATCCGCATGATTCATGGCTAGAGCGCGGAGGCATTGGACGCGCCCGGCCGGCCGCGGGAGGTGAAGCATGCTGCCCCGGCACCCGGTGTACCGCAAGCTTGATGCGCCGGTTACGTTTCTTGGAGTCGAGCTGGAAGATTGGTTCGGGCTCGGTATCGCTTTCGTCGTTCTGTCCCGGCTCAGCGATCTGGTGGTGGGGCAGGCGTTCGGTTGGCCGCGGGCCGAGGCCGCGGTTTCCGTCTCCGCCACCGGCCTGTTGTTCTTCGCATGGCGGCGTGTGCGAGAACGGGCACCGCGGCATTTCCTCCGCCATCTTGTGGAGTTTCTCGGCGAGCCGAACGCCTACGTTCTGGCCGCGGACCAGGACGCCAATCCCTACGTCGGTTGAACACGCGCGTGTCGCCGCTCGAATTGCCCGGCAATCTCACGCGCGAATTGCCGTATTGGATGGTTCGAGACGGCGCGGTCATATTGCGCGACGGCAGTTACCGCCTCGGCTTCGCCGTCACCCTGCCGGGCACGGAAGTCTGGGACGCCGCGCAATTATCGCGGAGTAACGACCAATTGCGCGCGTTGCTCAATGCGGCCGTGCCGGAAGGCGAGTGCCTCCGGATTCTCCTCGAGGTTCATGACGACTGTCGGGACGTATTGCGCGCGTACTCGGCGGTCGCGGAGAGCCGGCATGACCGCGTCCGAGACCTGCACCGCCGGCGCACCGCGGCACTTGCCAAGGCGCACGATGCCGGCCGCCTCGTCAACTACCGGCTGGTGTTCGATCTCTCATACCATCCGCCGCGCCGCGCCCGCCGTTGGTGGAGATCGATCGATACGGCGACCTACCGGCTTCATCAAGTCGAGCTCCATGCGTTGCGTGAGGCCATGGTGACGCATTGCGCGCGATGCGGATTCCATGCGCGTCCGTTGGGCGATGCCGCGCTCGTGGCGACGATGTGGCGCTATTTCAACCCGGGACGAAAGCGAACCGAACAACCGCCGCCCGTGCCCACCGATCTCGACTTGGAGATTCCGAGGCATCTGCTTGCCGCCTCGCCCTCGCTGGGCCGCGGGTCGCTCCGAACCGCCGTCGTGCGTTCGGATCTGTACCGGCGCTGGGATTTTCTCTGGATGGACGGGCACGCGCATGCCGTCGTGGCCATGGACCTCCTGCCCGATCGACCGACGACGCCCAACACGGTGGTACCGTTGCTCGAGTTGCCGGGAACCTACTGGCTGATCGTCGAGGTATGGAACGATCGCAGGTCGGATCAATTGAAGCGTCTCGAACTGAAGAGCCGGTTGAGCCGTCAGGCCGTTCTGGCTCAGGACGGCGGCGATTCCAATGCCCGCGCGGTTGAACAGCAGGTCTCGAGCGCGTTGGATCTGATTCAGTTGACGAGTGAGCGGGTCGTGCGGGTCGGCGTGGCCGTTCTCGTGCAGGAGCGAAGCCCTGAAGAAGCCCGCGACGCGGCCCGCCGTGCGCTCGATGCCTTCCGGCAGATCCCCGGCGTCGACGCGCGAGTCGAGTCCGTGGCCCTCCGGCGGCAGTTCTTTCAGCTCGCGCCCTTCAGCGGGCTGCCCAACGAACGGCTGCTGCGCATGCTGACGAGCAACGCCGCCGATTTTGTCCCGTGCTCCTCTCCCTGGCGGGGCGCCGCGCGTCCGGTTTGTCTGCTCACGACGCGGGCGCATACGCTCGTCGCGCTCGACCCGTTTGATCCCCGCCTGCCTTCGTGGAACGCGATCGTGGTCGGCGAGTCCGGTGGCGGCAAGACCCATTTTGCGCTTGCCTGGCTGTCGCGTCTCCTGGCCTTGGATCCGATCGTGTTCATCGTGGACAAGGGCGGCGCGTACCGGACGTTTTGCGATGTGTACGGCGGGCAGCACGTGCATGTCGACCCCGGGGCCGACGTATCCATCAATCCGTTTGCGCTGCTTCCCGGCGAGCACGAGCCCGATACGGCGCACTTCGGACTCCTTCGCAGCCTGGTGGCGTTGATGGTCGCCGAGCCGGACGACGCGCCGGGGCGGCGCGAGATGGCGGTGATCGATACCGCCCTCCGCCAGGCCTATGCACGGGCCGCCGCCGCGCCGGTGTTTCTCCACGACGTAGTCCACACGCTCCGCACGTTCGAACAGGGGGGCGGACACGACGCCGGACCCGAGGAGTGGCGGATGGCCCGGGACATCGCGGCACGTCTTGACCTCTGGTGCGGGGACGGTCTCTACGGCCGGCTCCTGGATCGGCCGTCCACCGTCGACCTGCGCGCGGATATTGTCTGTCTCGATACCGAGGGTCTCGACGAACAGTATCCCGAGCTGGCGCCCATCGTCGCGCTTCTTGCCAACTACCTAATTTATCAGCGGGTCCGCGCGGACACGGGCCGGCTCAAATATGTGGTGAGCGACGAAACGTGGGCCGCGCTGCTCAATCGAGTCGCGGCCGAGTCGCTCGTCGGCATGTTCCGGCGTTTCCGAAAGTTCGGGGCCGGGATCATGGCGATCAGCCAGCGACTGGGAGACTTCGAGAACGAGCATGCGCGCGGCATCCTCGAAAACGCACCGCTCAAGATCCTGACCCGCGCCGCCGATGTCGACCGTGTCGCGCCGATCCTAAATCTGAACGATCAGCATCGGGCGCTCTGGAAGGGGCTGACGCAGCACCGCGGCGTCTACAACGAGGTGTTGATCCTGCTCGATCTCATGGAAGGCCGCGAGGGCGGCGTCGTTTCCGTGCGCGAGATTCCTGAAGACTACCTCATCGGTACGACCACGGCGGCAGAACGCCGCGAGCGCGACCGGCTCGCAGCCGAGATCGGCGTCTGGCCTGCGATCGAACGTCTTGCGGACCAACGGAGGCCCCATGCATAGGATTGTTGCGATCGCCGTCGTGTTGGTTTGCGCCCTGAGCGCCGCCGCCCCGGCCGGTGCGGGCGCGGTCTCCGCCCAGTCCGCGCCGATGCAGTTCCTGCCGTGGCCGCCACCGGTGCCCGCGCCGGTACCGTTTGTGACGGCGCCCCCGGCACCGGCGACCGGTCCACTCGATCCCGGCGCGCTGGCTGCGTCGCTGCATGCCGCCCTTGCGGCCTTGCAGAACGGCGTGGACCGTTTGGCGCAATGGGTCGAGCTGCTTCGTCAGGCCGCGGCCGGGACGCTTACGCGGATCGTCGTGCCCCTGCCGACGGACTCTCCGGCGGGCGCCGGGCCCGCCGACATCGTGGCGGAGCTTGCCGCGTTGCCCGAGCAATGGCGGGCGATTGTCGCAGCCGCCCTGGCCAAGGTCGGCGTGCCGGCGTCGTCCGATGGATCCAGCACACGCCGCGCCGCCGAGATCGCGGACAGCCCCGAGCTTTCCCACGAGGCGGGCACGATCGTCGCCGCAGACCAACAAGTGATCTCCGGCGCCGTCGAGCACGAAGTGGCCATTCGCGCGTCCGCCGCGGTCGCCGTAGCGGCGGTCCGGGACCCGGCGCTGCCGGCGGCCGCCGATGCCGCGCAGGCAACCGGCGACCAGCTGATCGGCGATGCGCGGGGGCTGCCCAGCGCGCGCGCCGGCATCGAATTGCTGGTTGCCGGCATGGGCGCCGGCCTACGACACCAGGCCGCGCTCAGCGTCGCCCTCGCGGATCGCATCACCGGACTGCTCCAGCAGACCGCGCAGTTGAGCGGACAGATGGGCGCACTCGCCGGCACGATCGGCGTGCTGACGGAGCGCAATCTGGAGCGGGACCGTCGCGCCCTCGATGCCCGCCTCGGCGTGGCCGATGCCGCGCGGGGCGGCGCCGCGCTCTTCCGGCAGCTGCTCGCGGGAGCGGGAGAGCCCGGCGCCGAGATTCGGCTCGATCCGCTGTACTGAAGGGCCGCGGTGACCGGCATCGAGCGAGGTATCGGGGAGGTCTTCTCAGCCTTCCAGACGTGGCTCGTGTCGACCGGCGCGACAGAGTCGGTTATGCGTTTCGCGTGGGCCGTCCTGTCGGTGTTGTGGCTCGGCCACGTCGCGATTTCGATCCGCCCCGGCCGCGAGCCTGACCTCGTCGGCGCCTTTGCCCGCTTGGTTCTTGCCGGAGGACTGCTCTCCGGCATCGGCGGTCTCACGCGCGTGATTCTCCTGGGCTTTGACACCTTTCGGAGCGCGGGGGCCGCCGTGCTCAACGGGCTCATCGGTCAGACGTGGGTGCAGTTTGTTCAGGACACGCTGGTGCCGCAGTTTGAACAGATGCTTCGCGTATCGTCCGCGTGGTTCGCCTATCCGTGGGCCATAGCCGTGCTCGCTGCGGGCGCCGGCCTGGGCGTTGTGCTGTTCGCAGTCGGCGCCGCCGTCTATCTTGGGATTCTGTTCTTCGCGCACCTGACGCTGCTGCTTGCCTTGTTCCTGGCGCCGCTGGCGGTCGCGCTGCTCGGGACTCCGTCCACCCAGCGGTGGACCGCCAGGTGGGCCCTGATCGTGATTCGCGTCGGCCTCGTCGTGTTCTGCGTGCGAGTGGTCCACGCGGCGACGTTGTATCTTGCGGTGATTGTGCCGTTTCGTGACGTCGCGGCGGCGTTGCCCGTTCCGCCGGCGGACGTGGGCCCGGTGGCACTCGGGTCATTGTTGTGGCGTCTTACCGCGTTGCTGTTTCTCATGCTGGTCGGCACGGGCGTGGGCGTCTACGCGATGCTGCGAGTGGAGAGGCTCGTTGGGCAGTTCGTGGAGGGGGCGTCGTTCGGCGACGCCGTTCTGGCAGGTCCGATGTGGCTTCGCAGCCAGATCGCGGCCTCGTACATCCGGGCGGCGCACCGGATTCCGGAGGTCAACGTGACCGATGCCGTGATCCCGCTCGACGTGCCGCCGGCAGGCGCGAGCGGGCACGGGGGCGCCCAGGAAGCCACCCCGTTGCGCGGTCACCGGAGGT
Organism: bacterium; assembly: GCA_035945995.1. Classification (NCBI taxonomy): domain Bacteria; species bacterium. The sequence continues at coordinate 19,551 of DASYZR010000005.1, read as the reverse complement.
CCTGGCATTGAACCGCCGCGCCCGACTCTCGGCGTGCGCGAAGACGCGTCGCGCGGCCGGCTTGGTTGCCGTTGTTGCCATGCTGTGCCTGTTGTGCGACGGCGCGGAGCCGGTTCGGGGCCAGATTCACCCGGCCGGGTCCACGGCCGCGGTTCTGTCGTTCGTCGACGGGGCCGCGGGGCGCGTTGAGATCGCGCGTCACTGGCCGGAGGCCCCGGTCGACGTCGATGTGTATCCTTTTGTCCCCTATTTCTGGAACGGTTGTCCCGGGCCAGGCGCCGTCATGATTCTCGTGACCGGCCCGGCGGCGTCGCCGCCCGGCGCGTTCTCGTCGAATGAGGGTCGCCTCGCGCGACTCCCAGACATTGCGGCGCGGCTTTCAACCGCGGTCCGGGAGACAGGGCGCGGGGAGGCCGGTGAGCACGACGATCTCATGCGTATGTCCTCGAGCCTGCGCACGCCGGGTGACCCGTTCCTCGAATCCGTGAAAGCGTGGGCCCCCCTGATCGCCGATTTGGCGACCTACGAAAGAGACGGGTACGCCGTCTTCGCATTCATTACTTGGCAAGGGTGGCGGTGCGGCGTGACGCTCCGCGCGGTGCCTGAGGGGTACGGTATTCCGTTCGTGCGCTAGACAGTGCGCCCCGGTGCGCGGTTCGCGCGCAGGAGTGAACTGCGGGCCCGGCTCCGTCCGACGGAGGCCGCCTGGTTTCCGCTGGGATACCTCCCAACCTGGCCGCGCGCGGTCGGGGCGTGGCGACGGCTGTCGGACGCGCCGGTCCCGCGGCTTCTGCGGGGGCCGCTGCTCTGTCTCCCGAACGCGGATCTGGCCCGGCACGTTCTTGTGACGGGTCTTACCGGCGCGCACAAGACCACGGCGCTCACGCTGCCCGTTCTGCTCGAGGCGGCCCGCGCCGGCGTCTCCGTGGTGGCATTTGATCTGAAGTATGCCGAGCGCGACAGTCTTGCCGGTGCTGCACCCGAATGGTGGCGCAACCGCCGTGACGTGCTCGTCTTTGCGCCGCTCGACTCCGCCACACTGCGATGGAATCCGCTCGCGGCGTGCCGGTCGTTCGCCGCCGCATATGACTTCGCCGTACAGCTGTTTCCCGACGGTCCGAGCGAGGAAGCCGATCCTGCGTACTGGACGGGTGCGGAACGCCATGTCTGTGCGGTGCTGGCATGGGCGCTGTGCTCAGACGAGGGAGGCCGCTCCGTGAGCCGGCTTCGCGCCTTGGCCGAAGCCGGCCCTGAGGCGGTGTCCGCCTACGCCCGCCGCCACCCTCAGGCCTCCAATCTTGCGCTCCGCCTTGGCGCGTACCGTGCAATGCTGCCGAAGGATCAAGCGGGCATCCTGCAGGGCATTGCCGCGCGCCTTGACCCGTGGGCGGACGAACGCGTCTCGCGGGCGACCGTGGAGGGCCATCCCGCGGGATCGTGGGACGAGATCGATCTGGCGCGGTTGCGGCGTGAACCCACGCTGCTGCTTGTCGGCGTACCTCAGGCCGCGCTGCCCCGGCTCCGCGTATTGTGCCACGTGTTCATGCGCACGCTGGCCGCGTTTCTGCTGCTCCCCCGCGGACCGGAGCACACAGTTCCCGTGTTGTTTGTGCTTGAGGAGTTGCCTGCCTGGGGCCCGCTCCCGGGTTTGGCCGACCACCTCGCAACCTTTCGCAGCCGCGACGTGGCGATCTTTGCGACCGTGCAAAGCGACGCGCAGGGGGAGGCCGTATACGGATCGGCCGGGTGGGCGGCGATCACGGCCAACTTCGTCAGCAAGATTTATTTTCCGTCGTTGGCGGACCCGGATGCCGCGCGGCTGAGCCGTGCGCTCGGCACAGCGGTCGTCAACCAAGTGTCACGGAGTCGAGGGTGGGGAGGCGCGGGCAGACAGGAGAGCGAGCAGACGCGGGCCATCGAAGTGCCGCTGCGGCGTCCCGAGTCTCTCCAAGGTGTCGACGCATTCGAGGACGAGATCGTGGTCCGCTGTCCCCGGCTTCCGCCGGCGCGGTTGTGGTGTCCGCCGTTTCACGCGCGGCCTGAGTATCGTGCACTTGTCCCGGATGTCCCGCCGCACACGATCGACATCGCGATCCGGCACCGTCTCGTATGGCAGTGGCGCAAGACAGGGCGGTCGTCTGATTGCGCCCCGTTCTCGAGGCCGCTTCTCCCTGTGACGGCACCTCTGGAGCCAGCGCCGTCACCACTCGGGGCCGTCGCCGCCGCACCGTCGTCCATGGCAGCCGCCCAGTCAGGCGATCTGGAGGATGACGGCGTCCACGATGATCGATCGATACTTTGCGCGTTTGTTGACGCTCTCCTCGACCGCGGCGGCGCCGACGACCCCCGGGTGCGGGTGGTGTGCCGTGGCAGCCGGCCTGCCGAAGCTCGAGTCGATTCCGCCTTGGCATTCCGGCTCCTCGGCGGCGGTGACAGAGCCCAGGCGACGATAGTTCGATGGGCCGCGCTTCGTTGGGTCAAACGGGTGCGGCCCGTCTTTGTGCTCGAGCGGCGCGCTCTTGAAATCTTGAGCCGAGATCTACAAGATCGTTTGATCACCGTCGAGAGGATGCGATCGTGAGGGCGCCTTTATCTACACTCATGCCGTGATCACGCTCCAGGATGGCCGATGTTATACTGGGTGGGGAGGATTCGCACAAGTTCGCGCGGAGATCGCAGGGCTCGGAAGGGCGATACACGGCATCGAGAGCAGCCTGCAAGGCGAGATGCACCGGATCGAGATTAGCCTCAGAAGCGAGTTCCTTGCGAGGATGGACCGGCAGTTCTTTTGGGTCCTCGGTTTGCTCGTCGTTTCCATCCTGCTCCCGGTGGGGTTCAGGTTCGCCGGCCATTGACGTAACGCGCTTCGCCTGTCGTCGCCGGTCGGGCGGCAGCGTCCGCGAGGCGTCCAACCGCTCCGTCCCGAACAGCACGACATGAACCTCGCCGCCGTCCTCGAGGAACTCCGCGGCGATCCCCGCTACCGCGACCAGATTGTGCACGAGGAGAGTTTCCCGGCGCGACCGGGGCGGTATGCCGACCCGGCGCGGCCCCTCCCCGCGCCGCTGGCTCATGCACTTCGCGAACGCGGCGTCGCCCGGCTCTACGCGCATCAGGCGGCGGCGCTCGACGCGGCGCGCGACGGGGCGTCGGTCATCGTCACGACCGGGACCGCGAGCGGCAAGACGCTGTGCTACCTGCTGCCCGTCCTCGAGACGCTCGTCCGGGATCCCGACGCCCGCGCGCTGTTCATCTATCCGACAAAGGCGCTCGCGCAGGATCAGGCCGATGCGATCGGCGAGTTCGGCTCGCTGCTCCCCGGGCTCGTCTACGGGACGTACGACGGCGACACGCCGGCCGACGAGCGCCGCCGGCTGCGGCAGGCGGGGCGGATCCTCCTCACCAATCCCGACATGCTGCACGTCGGGATCCTCCCGCAGCACTTCCGGTGGTGGCGGCCGTTCCTCCGCTCGCTGCGCTACGTGGTCGTGGACGACATGCACGTGTACCGCGGCGTGTTCGGCAGCCACGTGGCACTCGTGCTGCGGCGCCTGTGGCGGGCCTGCCGGGTCAACGGCGCCGATCCCCAGGTGATCTGCACGTCGGCGACCATCGCCAACCCGGAGGAGTTCGGCGGGCGGCTCACCGGCCGGCCGCTGCGGCTCATCGCGGACGACGCCGCGCCCCGCGGGCCTCGCCGTTTCGTGCTGTGGAATCCGCCGGTGGTTGGCCGCGCCGAGATGCGGCGGCGCAGTCCGTACGCGGAGGCCGCCTGGCTGTTCGCTTCGCTCGTCCGGCAGGCCGTGCGCACGATCGTGTTTGCCAAGGCCCGTAAGATCACCGAACTGATTTATCGGTACGCGACGGACGCCCTGGCCGAGCAGCCCGAGGTGGCCGCCCGCGTGAGCCCGTACCGGGCCGGGTACCTGCCGAAGGAACGGCGGGCGATCGAGCAGCGGCTCTTTCGCGGCGACCTGCTCGGCGTCGTCAGCACGAGCGCGCTCGAGCTCGGGATCGACGTGGGCGCCCTCGACGCCGCCGTGATGGTCGGCTACCCGGGGACGATGGCCAGCGTCTGGCAGCGGGCGGGCCGGGCGGGGCGGGGCACCGGGGAGGCGCTCGCGGTGCTGATCGCGCTCGAGGACGCGCTCGACCAGTACCTGATGCGGCGACCGGCGTACTTCTTCGGGCGGCCGGTTGAGCACGCCACGGTGGACCCCGAAAACCCGTACATTCTCGCCGCCCACCTGCGCTGCGCCGCGGCCGAGCTTGCGCTTGCGCCGGTCGATGGGGCGCTGTTTGGGCCGCGCATGGTGGAAGTCGCGACCGCCCTCGATGGGCTCGGCGAGTTGGTGCGGCGCCGCGACAAGTGGCACCTGCGGAGCGGGACGTACCCGGCGCGGCACGTCGACATTCGGGCGGCGTCGGGCGACACCTACCGGATCGTCGAGGCGACATCGCGTCGGCTCATCGGCACCGTGGATGCCTCACGGGCCTTCGAGCAGGTGCACGCGGGGGCGATCTACCTGCACCAGGGCGAGGCCTACCGGGTGGCCCGGCTGGACTTGGAGGCGCGGCTCGCGCTCGTCGAGCGCAACGACGGCGGCTACTACACGGAGGCCCGCGTGCTCACGGATCTTGCGATCCTCGGGGAGCGGGCCTCGCGGCCGGCCGGCGGGGACACCGGTGCCGTCGCCTGTTTTGGGGACGTACGCGTCACGCAGCAGGTCGTCGAATACCGCCGCAAGCAACTCACGAGCGAGACGGTCCTCGGCGTGCATCCGCTCGACATGCCGGAGGAAGAACTGCGGACGACCGCGCTGTGGCTCGTCCTTCCGCCGTCACTCGCCCGCGACGTCGAGGACCGCGGGCTCGATCTCGCGGGCGGCATCCACGCCGTCGAGCACGCCGCGATCGGCCTGCTCCCGCTGTTTGCGATGTGCGACCGGTGGGACATCGGCGGGGTGAGCTACCCGGTGCACCCCGAGACCGGCCGCGCCACGATCTTCATCTACGACGGCTATCCCGGCGGCGTCGGCGTGACGGAGAAGGGGTATGAACTGCTGGACGGCCTGCTCGCCCGGACGCTCGAAGTGATCGACTCGTGTCCCTGCGAGGCCGGTTGTCCCTCCTGCATTCAGTCCCCGAAGTGCGGCAACCTGAACGAGCCGCTCGACAAGGGCGCGGCCGTGCTGCTCCTGCGCGCGCTCATCCGTGAGCCAAGCGCTTGAGCGGGGTCAACTGGTAGACTCCGACGGCCGCCACCACGAGGCCGGCGAGCGTCGTCATGACGGTCCACATGCCGAGCATCAGCGCGGCGTAGCCGGGCGTCCACCCGGGCGCCATCGGTATCATGCCGCCGCCGGTCATGTCCGTCCCGCGCATGGCGGGACCCAGCCCCGCGCCGGTGGCAAGGTAGGATCCACGACGCGCCGGCGACGCCGGCGAGCCCGCCGAGGACTAGGCCGGCGCTCCCGTGCGGGTTACCGACCGTACTCATCGCGGCGCCGCACCCAAAATTGCGGCCGGTCGTGCATGCGGCTCGGACATGGCTCCCTCCTATCGCCGGCGGGCGGGCCGGTCGTATTCGTCGTGCCGCCGGACCCAAAACTGCGTGAAGGCGTGGCCGGCCTCGTCCCGGCCCTTGGGCACGAGATCGAGGTAGTGGTAGGCCGTGTTCAACATGTCGATCCCGCGGGCGTAGGCCGAGTAAGTGTGAAACACAGCGCCCTTCGTCTTATAGAAGACGCTGACCCCTTCACGGTCCGATATGCCCGGGTTTTGGATCTTGAAGTTATACAGGGCGCGTCCCCTGGCCAATGCGTCCGGCCGGAACGAGGCCTGGTAGTCGAAATTGAAGTCGTTGCCGAACGAGGAGAGCCACTTGAACTGCCAGCCCATCCGCTTCTTGTAGGCCGCCAGTTTCCGATATGGCGCGCGGGAGATGGCGACCATCGTGACGTCGCGGTGGGCGAGATGCACGATATTGTCGTCAAAGTTGTCGGCCCAGAACGAGCAGCTCGGGCACCCGGCGTGCCACTCCGGGAGAAACATGAAGTGATAGACGACCAATTGATGGCGGCCCTCGAACAATGCCGCCAGCGTCTCTTTGCCGTCCGGGCCGTCGAACACGTACTTTTTGTCGACGCGCTCCCAGGGAAGCGCGCGGCGTTGCGCGCTCAGCCGGTCGCGCAGCCGCGTGAACGCCTTCTCTTTGACGAGGAACTTCCGACGCGCCTCCAGCCACCTGTCGTGGGACACGATCGTGTGACGTTCCGGCATGCGCCTACCTCCCGGGGATGCGTCGGACCTCGCAGCGAGACGCCGGCCTCATCGCGCCGTGCCTCCTTGCCGCGCAAACCGGTCCGCCAGTTTGTCGAGGATGCTGCCCCAGCCGCGGGTGTGACGGCGTACCTCGCCGGGATCCACGAAGCGGTCGTGGGTGAGGACCACTTCGCAGGCGTCGCCGTGCTCGAAGAGCTCGACGGTCACGAGCGTCGGCCGGTTGCCGGTGCTGCTGGAAATCCACGTGAAGACGAGCTTCGAGGGCGGCTCGAGGATCAGGTACTCTCCGGTGTGGTGGACGGCCCGCGTGGCGTCCTTCATCACGATCCGGAACGCGCCGCCGACCCGCGCGTCGATCTGCGCGTCGGCGGTCAGCATGTCTCCGGGGCACATCCAGTCCCGGAGGCTCTCCGGATCGATCCACGGCGCGAAGACCTCCTCGCGGGGCGCGGGGATGACTTTCCGCACCACCAGCCGGTCTCGGCGTTCCTCGTCGGCCGCCATCGGGACCTCCGTGTCGGACGTGCTACGGCCGGTCGATCCGCGGGACGCCGGGGCGCGGACGCCCGCGGGTCGATGCGACGTGCCGCTCGAGCGCGTCGAGACGCGCCTCCCAGAACGCGCGGTGGTGCTCGAGCCAGGCGGTGGCGCGGCGCAGGGGCCGGGGATCCAGGTGGCAGTAGTGCTCCCGGCCCACGACGTCGCGCCGGACCAGCCCCGCGCGCTCCAGGATCTTGACGTGCTTGGACACGGCGTTGAGGGACAGCGGAAAGGGCCGGGCGATCTCGGTGATCCTGGCGGGGCCGCGGGCGAGCGCGTCGAGGATGGCGCGCCGCGTCGGGTCCGCCACCGCGGCAAACACGGTATCGAGCGTTCGGTGCGGATATTCAACCATGCGGTTGAACTATATCGCCGCCGGGGCCGTCTGTCAAGGGCCGGCCGGCGCGGCAGGTGCCGCGGGCCGGCCCATCTAAGTGGCCCCGGCATGAGCGAGACCCCGCGGGCCGCGCCGGGCGGCCCCGTTCTCCCGGGCGCACCCGCGGTGGCCATCGCCGCCGACGACGCGTACCGGCGCCGCGTCATCGAGTCCGGGTCCTACGGGGCCGCGTTCTTCAACTGGATCTACCTCCTCGCGATGCGGGCGTGGGGGCATGCGGCGATCGCGTTCGTGTTCAGCGTGATCGTGCCGCCCGCGACCTGGATCGTCTGGATCGTCTACGGGCTGTACGGCAAGCGCATCGCCTGGGAAACCCGCCGGTGGCGCGACTTCGACGATTTCCTCGCCTGCCAGCGGGTGTGGACCCGCGCGGCGGTCGTATGGACGGTCCTGATCGGCGGGATCATGCTGCTCGGGATCGTGCTCGCGATTCTCTTTCCGGCGCTGCTCCCGCACCCGCGTCCGCGGCCCGGCCCGGCGATCTAACGCCTCGCGCGTCACAAAATCGGCACCTCCCCGGTCCTATGGCTGAGACCCCGAACAGGGAGGTGCACCATGAAGCAGTCTGGACTCGGTGGAGCGGTGACGTGAGCACGGCGCAGGGCGGCCACGCCGCCGTCTTCCAGGAGTACCGTCCGCTGCTCTTCTCGCTGGCGTACCGGATGCTCGGCAGCGCGACGGAGGCCGAAGACATCGTGCAGGATACCTACCTGCGCTTTCAGCCGGCGCCCTTGGAGGGCATCGAGTCGCCGAAAGCCTACCTCTCCGCGATTGTGATCCGGTTGTGCCTCAACCACCTCACCTCGGCGCGGGTCCGGCGGGAGACGTACGTCGGCCCGTGGCTGCCGGAACCGGTGCTGGACGCGGCGCATCCCGAACTGGCCGGGCCCGAGGCCGACACGATTTCGCTCGCGTTTCTGGTGCTCCTGGAGCGGCTGACGCCCGCGGAGCGGGCCGTGTTTCTTCTGCGCGAGGTCTTCGAGTACGAGTATGACGAGATCGCCACGATCCTCGACCGCTCCGAGGTCGCCTGTCGCAAGCTGTTCAGCCGCGCGCGGGAGCACATCGCCGAGCACCGCCCGCGGTATGAGGCCAGTCCCGACGAGCACCGCCGCCTGCTGGAACAGTTCATGCGCGCGGCCCGCACCGGCGACCTCGACGGCCTGATGACGATGCTCGCGGACGAGGTGACGGTGTGGGCCGACGGGGGCGGCAAGGTGCCGGGCGCGGCGCTGCGGCCGGTGCACGGCCGCCTGAATGCGGCGCGGTTCCTGATCGGCGTGACCGCGCGGTTCGCGCCCGCCGACGCGCGGTATGCGGTGGCCAACGTGAACGGGAAACCAACGCTTCTGGTGCAGCGGGCGGGCGGAACGCCGTTTGCTGTGGTCAGCATCGAGGTCGATCACGACCGGATTCGGACGGTGTGGGCAATCGGGAATCCGGACAAATTGCGGGCGGTCTAAGATAATGTTTACCGCCTACGTCGTTGTCACCCTCCTCGCCGTCGCCGCGAACGCCTTTTCGGGCGTCGCCGCCCTCGTCCACTTCAGGCCGATCGTCCCCGCCATGGTCAAGGCAGGCGTGCCGGAATCCTGGCTGACCTTCCCGATAGGCACCTTCAAAACAGCGGGCGCGGCCGGACTGCTGCTCGGCGTCATCGGCGTGCCACTGATCGGAACGGCTGCCGCAATCGGCCTCATCCTGTTCTTCGTCTGTGCCATCTACACCCACGTGCGTGCGGGCGACTATTCCCCGCAGTTCGGCTTGGCGATCGGGTTCTTGCTGCTGGCCGTGGCCGCGCTCGTGTTGGACCTGGCCATTGCCGGCGTAAGCATTCACGACCACCTTCGATGAATCTGATTAGATGACCATGTCCAGCGCAAATCCTTCCTCGACCCCACGTTCTCACGGAGTGCTGCTCGGCGCAACTCGACTGTTCAATCCGCTCGTGCTGCTGCTCGCCGGCACGCGGTTCCTGCCTCTGTACGGCGTGATCACGCACCGCGGCCGCCGCTCCGGGAGAACGTTCCGCACCCCGGTCGTCGTGCGGCCGGCCGGCGACGGGTTCCTCATCCCGATGCCCTGGGGCGAGCACACCGACTGGTACCGCAATGTGCGCGCGGCAGGCGGGTGCGTGATCCGCTGGAAAAGCCGTGCGTACTCCGTCGAGCACCCCGAGGTGGTCGACGCCGCCGCGGCGGCCGCCGCGGGCCTCGGCGCCGTCGAGCGGGCCGTGATGGGCCGTTTCGGGATCGGCCACTGTTTGCGGGTGCGCCACCGAGGCTAGCGCGGTCGAGCCGGCTCAGACACGCGGCTAGACAGCGGCGCCGCGCAGCGCGTCCAGGTTGAAGTGGAGGCGCTCGCCGAGCTTCCAGAAGAGTGCTGTGCGATCCGACGCGTCGTCGGTGTCGCGCAGCTCGTCGCGATGCGACATCGCCGCGGCGTGATAGGTGTTTTGGACCTGCCACAGGTTGGGGGCGATGCCGAGGGCCTCGGCCAGATCCAGCAGCCGGTGGACCTGATCGAGGTCGGGACCGAGCGGCCGCCGCCGCAGGCCCTCCGCGCGGGCCTCGATCGCGCGGCGAAGCAGGGGGGAGCCGTCGGTCCAGTGCCCGGGGAGGTCGAACGCGGCCATCTCCGTGGCCAGGTCGAAGGCGCGGTCCGACAGCGGCTCCGTGACCGCGCTCCGGAGCTCCGCGGTCATGCGCCGGATCAGCGTCGCCTCGGCCGCCATCTGGAACGCCGGCGGGACGGGTACGTCCGAGTCGCGCATGAAGCTGATCAGGGGCCGGGACTCCTCGTACAGCGCGTCGTAGACCCCTTCGAACCGTCCGAGGCGCTCCTCCATCAGCAACTCGAGGATCTTGCGGCGTTCCTCCTTGAACAGGTCGCGGAGGCCGTAGAGCGACCCGCCGAACTGGGCGTCCAACATGCGCACCGCGGCGCTCGCTCCGTGCTCGAGCAGCGCGTCCCCCACCCCGCGCTTCATCGCCTCGTACCATTCCGGCGTCGCGTCCGCCCGCACGCCGCACTGGATGTCGTGGCCGCCGAGGTGGAGCACGGCGTAGGCCGCGGTGGCGGACTCGCTCGTGATCTGGGACGTGGCGGTGACGAGCCCCATCGCCAGCACGTGGGCGCCGCCGTTCTCGCGCCGGGCGTCGTGCCGCCGCACGGTGAAGCAGAACAGCTCTTCCGTGTCCGCGTAGGGCTCGAACAGCGAGCTGATCGCGTAGTGGGCCACGACCCGCGGCAGCGTGACGAACGACGGCCGCACCAGGCGGCGGTACACCGTCGTGCCGTCGCGCCACCGGGGTACGTTGCTCTTGGCCTCGGCGAGCCGGCGGGTGAACTCGTCTTCGAGCCGTTCGCCGAACTCCTCGGCCAGCTGCAGCGCGCGCGCCGCGTACTTGATCACCTGGACGGATTCGATGCCCGACACCTCGTCGAAGAACCAGCCGCACGACGTGAACATGAGCATCGCGTGCCGCTGCATCTCGAGGAGCCGCAGCGCGGCGATCCGCCCGGCGTCGTCGAGGTCCGGCCGGCCCTGCAGCGCAAAGAACGCTTCGACGCTGTCCGGCCAGCGGTCCAGGACGACGTCGATGTAGGCGTCGCGCGCCGCCCACGGATCGCGGAGATAGCGCGGCCCGTGCCGCTCGAACGCCTCGCCCAGCCGGTCGCGCAGCCAGTCGAGCGTCTCCCGCAGCGGCCGCCGCCACGCCTGCGACCACCCCGGGTGCCCGGCCCGGCAGCCGCAGTCCGAGCGCCACCGCTCGACGCCGTGCGCGCACGACCAGCTCGTCGGCTCGGCGATCTGCACCTCGTGGTCCGGCGGGCGCTGCGCCAGGACCTCGGCGCAGTTCACGACGCGCGCCCGGCCCTGCGCCTCGATCATGGCGAGGGCATAGGTCAGGGCCATCTCCCCGAAGGGGTGGTGGTGGCCGTACGATTCGCCGTCCGTCGCGATGTGCACGAGCTGGGGGCCAGGGTCGCCGGCGGCGAAGGCGCCGAGCAGCCGGGCCGCGAACGCGTCGCCGCTGTTGAGCAGGCCTTCGAAGGCGACCCCGTGGGCGATGGTACCGTCGTAGAAGAAGAGCGCGATGCGCCCGCCGCTCGGCAGCGGGCAGACGTACGGCCGCCGGGGATCGATCCGGCCGCCGCTCACGTCGGTCCACTCGCCGTCCGGGGGCCGGACGCGGGCCGCCTGGGTCGGCGCGAGGATCGTGAACGTGATGCCCTGCGCGGCCAGCACTTCGAGGGTCTCCGTGTCCACCGCGGTCTCGGGCAGCCACATGCCCTCCGGCCGGCGGCCGAAGCGGTGGAGGAAGTCTGCGATCCCCCAGCGCACCTGCGTCTCCTTGTCCCGGCGCGTCGCGAGCGGCAGGATCATGTGGTTGTAGACCTGCGCGATCGCGTTGCCGTGTCCGTCGCGCTCCCGAGTGCTCTCGCGGTCCGCGGCGACGATCGGCGCGTAGGCGTCCGGCGCCGCGCGCTCCATCCAGGCGGCGAGCGTGGGACCGATGTTGAAGCTGATGCGGCGGTAGTTGTTGGCGATGCGGAGGATGCGCCGCTCGCTGTCGAGCACGCGGGAGGCGCCGTTCGGCGCGTAACACTCCGCCGTCACCCGGGCGTTCCAGTCGTGGTAGGGTCGCGCCGAGTCCTCGACCTCGACGGCCTCGAGCCACGGGTTCTCGCGCGGCGGCTGATAGAAATGCCCGTGCACGCAGACGAGCCGTGCGGCCGCGGTCCCCGGGGGCATCAGGGTCGGCTCAACGCGCGATCGGGATGGCTCCCCGCACGCGGGTCGTGCCCCGCGGGATCAGCGCGATGCCGGATTGCGGATCGAGCAGGCCGGCCTCGACGTCGCGCGCGCGGTCCCAGCCGATGGTCTGTTCGGCGTCGATCACGTTGAACCGGTCGATGATGGCGCGCCGGATCCGCGCCCCGCCGCCGACGATCGTGTTGTCCATGATCACGCTGTCCTCGATCAGGGCCCCGCGCTCGACGACGACCCCCTGCCCGAGGATGGAGCGCCGGACGGTGCCGCCGGCGATCACCGTGCCTTCGCCGAGGATCGCGTCCGTGACCTCGCCGGTGATCACCCGCGCCGACGGTCCCTCGAACGGCGCGGCGAGGATCGGCCACCGCGGGTTGTCCAGATCGAGCGCCGGCGCGTCGCCGAGGAGGTCCATGTTGGCCTGCCAAAACGCTTCGATCGTCCCCACGTCGCGCCAGTAGCCGCGCTCTTCGGTCGGCCGCAGGCCCGGGATCTGGTTGGCCGTGAAGTTGTAGGCGAAGACGCGGGCGTAGGGGTAGAGCTCGGGCACGATCGTCCGGCCGAAGTCGTGGTCGGTGCTGCGCCGGGCGTCCTCGACGAGGACGTCCTCGAGCAGGTCGGTGTTGAAGATGTAGTTGCCCATCGAGGACAACGCCTTCGTCGGATCGCCCGCCATCGGCCGCGGCGAGGCCGGCTTCTCTTCCCAGCCGATCACGCGGCCCTCCTCGTCCGTCTCGACGATCCCGAACCCCGTCGCCGATTCGAGCGGCGTCGGCAGGGTCGCCACGGTGACGTCGGCCCGGTGGGACAGGTGGGCGTCGATCATCTGCTGCAGGTCCATGCGGTAGATGTGGTCCGCCCCGAAGATCGCCACGAGATCCGGATCGACGTCCCGGACCAGGTTCAGGTTTTGGAACACCGCGTCCGCCGTGCCGCGGTACCAGCTGTCGCCCCAGCGCATCTGCGGCGGGACGGCGATGATGAACTGCTCGGGGACGAGCCCGCCGAGCCGCCACCCCCGCCGGATGTGGTCGATCAGCGACTGCGACTTGTACTGGACGAGGATGTACAGCGAGTAGATCTGCGAGTTGATGAAGTTGCTGAGCACGAAGTCGATGATCCGGTACTTGCTCCCGAACGGGACCGCGGGCTTGCTGCGATCCTTCGTGAGCGGCTGCAGGCGTTCGCCCCTGCCCCCGGCGAGGATCAGCCCCAGGACCCGCGACCGCCCCGCCACCTATCCCACCCCGGGCATTCGCCGAGATGCCGCGGGCGCCCGGGGGCCCCGGGGCTTCCGATGGAGCGCCGCCCGCCTGCGCATCTATGGTTGCGGCAGGGCCGCGGCGGCTTCAATATGCTCGGCGATGTCGGGGAAGCAGAAGTCCTGCGCCTCTTTGCCGCCGAGGAATTGCTCCTCGTCCCACGTGAGCGCGCCCCCGTCGCGCACCCGCTTCGCCAACTCGTGCAGCCGGCGGAAGTCCGCGCAGTGCTCCGCAAACCGGGTCTCCGCGTAGTTGCGCGCCGCCCACGTCGTGATGAGGAACTGCCAGTCGGACGCCTGGATCAGCAGGAGCTCGCGGCCGAGCTGCGCGACGAGCCGCCGCAGCAGCGGATGGCGCGCCCACCCCGGCGTGGCGGCGAAACTCCACAGGTCGTCCTCCGCCTGGTAGACCATCTCCCACGTCCACTCCGTGTCCTTGTTCAGCCAGACCCGGTGGTCGCCGCCCTCGCCCCACGACCCTTCCAGCAGGGTGACGGCCTGCTGGACCGGGAACTGATCCAGGCATGCCGACGCGGTGGTGGCGGTGACGCCGCGATCATCGGTCAGGCGCAAGACCCGCTCCAGCCACGCGGGGCCCTCCGCCCACCAGTGCCCGAACAGCTCCGCGTCGAACGGCGTGCAGAGCACCCCCGGCCCGCCGAGCCGGCGGGCGTGGCGGTCGATGACGTCACCGGCGAGCGAGACGAAGTGCGCGGCGTGGGCCCGGGTCCGCTCGTCGGCCCGCTCCGGCTGGTAGGGCTGCTTCAGCCCGAGGTCCGCCTTCGGGTCGGTGACGCGCCAGAGGCGCAGCCCTCCGGGGAAGTGGCGTTTGTGGAATTCGAGGTAGGCGCCGTCGCCGGGATAGCCGGCGTCGCGGCTCCAGACCTGCAGCGTGGTCTCGGGGTCGCGCACGTACGCCGCGGCGTCGCCCGTGCCTCCGCGCGAAGCGACGCGGTGCGGCACGTACGGGCTGTGGTCGCGGCCGCGCCGGGTGAGCTGCGTCTCCGGTCCCTGCACCGTCCGGAGCCGCGGGTAGTAATCGCCGTAGGCCGACAGCGCACGTCCGCCCCGCATCAGGTGCGTGTCGGTAAAGAAAAATCCGAGGTTGTGGGCGGCGAGGTGCTCCTCGACGCCGCGGCGGCGGTAGCGTTTCTTCCCGCTGTGCGGACCGACCGGCGGGGTCCACTCGTATCGCGGCCGGTACGCGCATTCCGGCAGCCACGCCCCGCGCGGGGCCTGCCCGAAGTGCCGGGTGTGGGTGGCGACCGCGACCCGGAACTGCAGGTCGACGCTCTCGTCGCGGCTGAGGAGCGGCATGTAGCCGTGCGTCGCCCCCGTCGTGATGAGCTCGACCGTCCCGCGCTCCGCGAGCCGCCTGTACGCTCCAAGGATGTCCCCGTGCAGCGCGTCGAGATCGGCCCGCGCCCGATCGTACTGCGCGGCCCAGTAGTCGGTCAGCGCGGCGAGGCCCTCATCGTGCTGGTCGACGAAATGCCGGCGCGTGCTGTCGCATGCCTCCCGCCGGTGCGCGAGGTAGGCGTCCACTTCCTCGCGGAACGCGGCGCTCGCGAGCTGCTCGCAGAGCACCGGCGAGATGTTCATCGTGAGGGCGGCGGGCACGTCGTCCTCGGCGAGGCGCCGGAACGCGGCCGCGAGCGGCAGGTAGCATTCGACGGCGACTTCGCAGAGCCAGTCGCTGCCGTGCGGCCAGCGGCCGTGGTTCAGCACGAACGGAAGATGCGTGTGCAGCGTGAAGACCAGGTACGCGTCGCTTTTTGCCATGTGGCCTCTCGGGAAACGCGCCGCAACTTTCGACGCCGGTGGTCCCCCCCGGCTCAGAGGATGAGCCGGTTACCCCCGGTCCCGCCGCGAACGTCCGCGCACTGGGTTAGTCTGCCGCTTATATTGTAACAGAAACGCGCGTGTCGATCTTGATTTGACGCTCCGCCAGCACCTCCAACGTCCGCCGGCGCAGGGCGGCTTCCGCGCCAAACTGGCGGCCCGGCGGCACCTGCACGGACAGCTGGACCGTGACCCCCGTGTCTTTGAAATCCACGATGCCGTCGACGGAGGGGTCGCCCCGGAGCTCCTCGGGGTGGGCAGCGGCCCACTCGCGTCCCACGTCGCGCAGGACCTCGAGCGCGCGCCCGACGTCCGCCGCGTACGGCACCGTCACCTGGACGATCGCGCGGCCGAAGCCCCGGCTCAGGTTGCCGATCCGGGAGACGGCGCCGTTCGGGATCGTCAGGAGCTCGCCGTTAAACTTCCGGATCTGCAGCGTGCGGAGGGTGACCCGCTCGACGGTGCCGGTGTCGCCGTCGACGCGCACGACGTCGCCGACCTGCACGATGCCCTCCGACAGCAGGAACAGGCCGGCGAGCAGGTCGCGGATCACGTACTGGGCGCCGAACCCGAGGGCCAGGCTCACGATGCCGGCGCTGGCGAGGATCGCCGTGATGTTGACGTGGACGACCCCGAGCATCAGGATGAGCGCCGCGAATGCGATCGCGTACCGCGCCGCGCTCTCGGCGAGCGGACCGAAGGTGACGGGCCGGCCGGGGCGCCGGCCGGCCCGGCGGATGGCGGCCGGCACGACGCGGAGGGCGCCCCAGGCGGCGAGCGCGATCGCGAGCAGCGTCGCGGCGGCCTCCACCATGCCCGCCCACGTGCGCGGGTTGGTGACGTCGCCGGCGATCTGGCGGAGGATCTCGGCGGCCGACATCGTCCGCGTCAGTCCTGCGCCGCGGCGCCCCGCGCAAGGCGCGGGGCAGGCCCCGCGGGGGCCGTCGCGCGGCCGCGGTAGGCGGGGACGGTCAGGATCGGCGGCCGTTCGTGCTCGCGCAGCTCCGTCACGTCGAGGGCGAGCGAGGGGACGGTGCGGATGAGCTTCATCGCGGTGTTCATCTCCGCGCGCAGCGGATGGCCCGCGCGGTCGCCGACCCTGGCCATCACCACCTGAATGATCGCGAAGGCCATGAGCGAGAGGGCCTGCAGGCCCCGGTTGCGGTGGACCCGGACGTCGAGGTCCACCTGCCCGATGCGGTCGAGGCCGAACCGGTTGAGGATGTCGATCAGGTGGCCGATCTCGACGCCGTAGCCGGTGAAGAACGGCAGCCGCTCGAGCACCTCGCGGCGCCCGGCGTATTCGCCGGCCAGCGGCTGGATCAGGCCCGAGAGCTCCGGGAAGAACAGGTTGAGCAGCGGCCGGGCGGTGAGCTCGGTCACGCGGCCCCCGCCGGTGGCCGACTGGGACGTCCCGTCCTGCAGGGGCCGCTGATAGTACCCCTTGACGTAGGCGATGCGCGGCTCGTAGAGCAGCGGGCCCACCAGTCCGTACACAAACTGCGGGTCGATGTTGTGGATGTCGGTGTCGAGCCAGACGATGAGGTCGCCACGCAGCACGTGCAGGCTCTTCCACAGCGCCTCGCCCTTGCCGTCGAACGTGCCGGTCTCCGGCAGGATCTCCGCGTGCTGGTAGGTCGGGACGCCGAGGGCGCGCGCCACCGCCACCGTCCGGTCCGAGGACCCGCTGTCCATGACCGCGATCTCGTCGAGCAGGGGGACCTCCTCCATGAGCGCGCGGCGGAGGACCGTGATCTCGTCGCCGATCGTGCGTTCTTCGTTGAGGGCCGGAAGCCCGAGACTGATCGTGACCCCCCGGCGGCGCTTCAACGCCGCCAGGCGCGTGAGGTCGCCGAACGTCCGGGCGTGGAAGGTGTTCCGCGCAAACCAGGCGTCAACGGCGGAGCGCCACGGGCGGCCCGGGGCGGCGGCGCCGCCCCGGGGGCCGGGACCGTCCGGCGTCACGAGGGCTTGGCCGCCGCGGTGAGCTGCGTCAAGAGCGGCACGATGCGATCCCGCATGATGACGTCCCACGTGTACGTGCTCAGGATGCGCCGGCGCAGGCGGTAGCCGGGATCGTCCATGAGGCCGTGGATGACGCGTTGGGCGCAGGCCGCCGGCGAGTCCTCGATACCGAACGTCCGCACCGCGTCCCCGCCGATCTCGCGGAACGGCGGGATCTCGCTCACGAACGCCGGCAGCCGGGCGAGACCGGCCTCGAGGAGCGGCAGCCCGAACCCTTCCTCGCGGCTCGGCAGCAGCAGCGCGTCCGCCATCGCGTACAGATCGCCGACGACGCGATCGCTCAGTTCGACCGGCGTCCCGTCCGGGCCGGGAACGTCGCCGGTGAACACGACCTGTTCCTCGAGCCCGAGCGCGGCCCGCAGCGCCCGCAGTTCCTCGAGATAAGCGCGGTTGCGCGGGTTGTGGGGGCCGAGGGGCCCCGTGATCAGCAGCCGCACCGTGAGCTCGCGGCGGACCAGCTCGCCGGCGACGCGGAGCGCATACTCGATCTGCTTCCGCCGCGTGATGCGGACCGGCAGCAGCAGCACGATCTGCTGCTCCCAGAGGCGCAGCGTCTCGGCGAGCCACCGGGCGGTCGGCGTGAGCCGCAGGAACGCGGCGGGATCGATGCCGTTCGGGATGATTTCGATGTGCGACGCCCCGACCCGCAGGGCCGCGCTCAGCGCGCGCTGGCGGTCCCGCGATACCGTGACGTACGTCGCGCCCGGTAGCGGCGTCGTCAGAAGCCGCCACGGCTGCCCCGGATGGAGCTCGTCGCGGTACTGGGGATTCGTCCAGGCGAGGTCGTGACACCAGGCGACGAATCGGACCGGCGGCCGGCGGGCCGCGATCCGGTGCAGCGCCGCGGTCAGGGCGAGGTTCTTGTGCAGCGTGAGGGCGTTGTGTACCACGCAGACCTGCACCCCGGCGAGCGCCCGCTCGAGGCCCTCCTGCACCTGCGCGGAGAGGGCGGCAAACGCGGGGGTCGCGCGTCCCTCCGCGAGCTGTTGCGTGACGGCGAGGACACGCGGATGCCGGGAGTCGAGGAGCGGAACGCGGCGGACCCGCACGCGGCCGCCGAGCGACCCGCCGCGGCCGGTGACGACACGGACGTCGCAGCCGCGCTCGGCCAGCAGCCGGGCGTGCCGCCCGAGCACCGCTTCCACGCCGCCGATGACCGGAGGGCTCGTAAAGTGGACGAGCGCGATCGACGCCTGGGGGCCCCGGAGAGGCATGTACCTCGAATCGTTCGGGCCGAGACGCCCATGCCCCTGCGGTAGGCCCCGCGCCTTGCGGTAGGCCCCGCGCCTTGCGGTAGGCCCCCGCGCCTTGCGGCAGGGCGGGAACCCGCAGTTCCTGAAGTAGTAAGGATGCCCGGCCTCGACGATCGAGCGGTGCATCGCGCCCCCGACCCCTCGGACATGCTCGGCATCGCCCTCTCGCTGTCCCGCCAGCTCCGCGAGGGATGGCGCCTCGGCCACGCCGCGCCGCTTGCGCCGTCGCGCGGGCGGCCCGCGCACCTCGTCATCGTCGGCATGGGCGGGTCGGCGATCGGCGGCGATCTGCTCCTGGCGGCCGTGCCCGACGCCGGGTTGCCGGCCTGCGTGGTGCGCGAGGGCCGGCTTCCTTCCTATATAGGACCACAGTCGCTCGTCGTCGCGTCCAGTTATTCGGGCGACACCGACGAGACGCTGGAGGCGGCGACGGGCGCGCTCGAGGCGGGCGCGGCGATGCTGGGCGTCACTTCCGGCGGACGCCTCGCCGCGCTGTTGGAAGACCGGGGGCAGACGGTCGTCCGCGTGCCGGGCGGTCTGCCGCCGCGGGCGTCGCTGGGCTACCTGCTCGGGCCGGTGCTGGCCGTTTTGGAGCGCCGGCAGTTGTGTCCGCCGTGCGGCGGCGAGGTGGAGGAGGCGGGGCAGGTGCTGGACGCGCTCGCCGCAGCACTCGGCCCCGACGTCCCGGAGGAAGACAACTCCGCGAAACGGCTCGCCGCGCGCTTCCTGGACCGCATCCCCGTCGTCTATGCGGCGAGCCCGGAGGTCGAGCCCGCCGCCCGCCGGTGGAAGTGCCAGTTCAACGAGAACAGCAAGACGTTCGCCGCGTGGAACGTCTTTCCGGAGGCCGCCCATAACGAGGTGGTCGGGTGGGGCGCGCCGGAGCCGATCATCGCCCTGCTCGAGATGGTCGTGCTATACTCCGGCCGCGAGACCGACCGGGCGCGGCGGCTGATTGCGGCCGCCCGCGATGCGATGCCGCATCCCGCGCACGAGGTCACGGGAATCGGCGAAGGCCGGCTCGCCCGCCTGCTGTCGCTCGTGCTCATCGGGGATCTCACGAGCGTCTACCTCGCGTATCTTCGGGGGGTGGACCCGACCCCGGTCGAGGCGATCGCGGCGCTCAAGCAGCGGCTCCGCCCGTAGGCCCGGCCGCGGCGCAGGCCCCGCG
>DASYZR010000004.1 GCA_035945995.1 bacterium | reverse complement strand
CAACGTCCTGGGCTCGCTGCAATCGTGTGAATTGCATCACCTGCTGCACGAGCGGCTCGACGCGGACGCGCTTCGCCGGCGGTTCCCCGGCTTCCATCTGCCCGAGGGCATGGTCGGCATCTACCAGCCCGATGGCGGCTTCGTCCTCTCCGAGCGCGCCATCGTGGCGCACGTGACGGCGGCTCAGGCCCTCGGCGCGGACATACGCGCTCGGGAGCAGGTGCTGGATTGGGAGGCGCGGGGCGACGCGCTGCGGGTCAGGACATCGCGAGGCGGTTACGCCGCGGGCTGCATCGTAGTCACGGCGGGGCCGTGGGCGGCGACGCTGGTACCGGCGCTCTCGTCAATGGCGCAGCCGGAACGTCAAGTCCTGATCTGGACGCAGCCGCTGCGTCCCGACTATTTTCGTCTAGGGACGTTCCCCGTGTTCATCCTTGCCGCGCCGGAAGGAGAATTCTACGGGTTTCCCGTGTACGGCATTCCCGGCTTCAAGCTCGGGAAGTATCATCACCGGCGGGAAGCCACGGACGCGGACGGCCTGGACCGCGACATCCACGGGGAAGATGAAGAGGTGCTGCGCCAGTGTATCCGGCGGTATTTCCCCGATGCCGGCGGTCCGACGATGTCGATGAAGACCTGCATGTTTACGAACAGCCCGGACGAACATTTCATTCTCGACCTGCATCCGGACTATAGCGAGCGGCCGCGGGTCTGCCTGGCCGCGGGATTCTCGGGACATGGGTTCAAGTTCTGCAGTGTCGTCGGCGAAATCATGGCCGATCTCGCGCTGGAGGGCAGGAGCCGTCACGATCTCCGCTTGTTCCGCCTCAGCAGATTTCAGCAGACTGGACCAAGTAGGCGTTGACCACCAATGTACGCCCGGCCGTCACCGACGCTCCGCACCGGCGCGGGTCCAGAGGACGCGCGCTCGCCATCGTTTGCCTTTCCGCACAAACGGTGGCGTCATCCACGTCAGGCTGTCACCCGCGAGGGTAATTGTCCGCGTCTGTTCGGTGCCCACTCGGTTCGGAAACAGCGCGACCTCGACATGATGCACTACCGTATCGCCGCGGACCTCGTACCGGCCGCAGTAGGTGTGGTATGTGGCCGCCGCCTCGGCCAACTCCTCGGTTGTGCCGTCCATTAAGTCACCGGACGCGTACGGCCGGCGCACCGCCTTCATCATAGCGACCGACATGTACCCGTCCTCGGTGTACAGTAGATATCCGATGGCGTCTGCGCCGAACGGCAGCGTGGCCTCTGCGTCCTCGGCCTCGGCGGTCCACCGAACGAGTTTCCATGCGCCGAGCAGTTGGGTGGGCTCCACCGCTGATCCTCCCGTGAGCTGCAGATAGTGACTTTAGGTCGTCTTCGCTACGCCGTCGACTCCTGGCAGCCGCGGCAGCGACGGAGCCGTGGCAACGGCCCACGCCAAGGCGGTATATCCGGAAACCCCGGCCGTCAGTTCGTCTACGGCGATGTACTCGTCAACGCCATGGGAACGCTCGTTGACCCCGGGGCCGTAGCCGATCGTCGGTATCCCATACCACCCCGCCGATGCCGAGCCGTTGGTGCATGTGGCGTAGGCGATCGGTTCACCCGGTTGCCCCGCCGCCCGCAACCCCGACAGGGCGGCCTCAACGATCGGATGATTGCGACCAAGCTTCCAGCCGGGGGCGAACCTGTCCCCGACCAGTGTCACGCCGCGATACGTAGTGATCTTTGATCGAACGATGGAGATCCGGTATTCGGCCGACGTCGGTGTCTCCCGTGTTTCTGAGGCCTTGAGCCGCTGCGCGGCCGCTCTTATCGGGGCCAGCACGGACTCCGGCGTTTCACCCGGCAGCAGACGACGGTCGTACGCCGCACCTGCGTAATAGGGGACCGTGGAACCCGACGGGCGGGGCTCCGACCAGATCTCCGTCAGCACATGATAGCCGGGCTCCAGGATATCGTCAGTCGGGGCCGGCATGGCACGCAGCGCGATTATCAAATCGGCGATTGCCTCGGCGGCGTTCACGCCCTCGTGCGGATATGCGGAATGCGCCGCTTTTCCGACGGCCTCGATGAGGATCTCTCCTCGGCCGCGCTGCGCGATGGCTAACCGCCCGTTTGTGGGTTCCCCAATTACAACCGCATCCGGTTTGAGCCGCTCCAACACTTCACGGAGGGCGAGCCCTTCGACCAGTTCTTCCACCAGAGAGCAGGACACGTAGATCGTGCGCCGAGCCTCCTTTGGCCGACCTCGGATCGCTGCGATGCCGGCAATCATCGCGGCCACAGGGCCTTTCATGTCCACGGCCCCGCGGCCGTACAGGCGGCCGTCGATCAGTTCGCCGCCGAACGGATCGCACCGCCAACGCGCGACATCACCGGCATCCACGACGTCCAGGTGACCGTCAAAGAGGACGGTGCCGGGAAGTTCCCCATGCAGCGTACCGATGAGGTTGCCCGGTTCGTCACGCCACACCTCGTCGAAGCCGAGGGCGCGCATCGCGTCTTCCGCGACATCGACCGCTTCCCCCTCGTTGCCGAGCACTGTCCGTGCCCGGATCAGCCGGCGGCAGAGCGATATTGCGTCCAACGGCACTCCTCCATGTGTTCGCGTGGCGGGATGACCGATACTGTCTCCTCGCGCTTAGACTTCCGCGGCACGAGTTCGTTCGTTGAAGTCACGAATCATATCGTCCCAGGCGGGCAGCGTCGTGCGGAGGTCCTGCCAGAAACGCTGCTCCCGCCGTTGGTTGAACCAATCGAGCGGCACGCCCTGCTGCTCAACCCACGTGAAGTACCCCAGGTTGAAGATGCGATTGCGTTCCATTTCGGAGCACTCCCGCAGGTGCTGGTCGTCCATACCCAGGACACATTCGCCGAACGCTTCCGCGGCGCCCATGGCGTCGAACCCGCGAGGGAAGTACTTAAGCAGCGCCTTTCGCCGTTCGCTGTCGTACATCTCCGTGGAGTCCGTCGCCACCGTCATGACAACGTCATCTGGGCCGTATTTGAAGTATCTCGCGACCTTGATCGCCGCGACCACGTTGCAGATGCCAGAGAGGCCCAGCGCGGACAGCGCGGACACGGTCTCGAGCGGCACCGCGCGATGTCGCAGCAGGTGCTCTCGGCCCTGCGGCGTGTTGAACACGAGATCGAGCCGGTCCGTGGTGCGATCGGAAACCGCGGTGACGACGTCCGTGTTCATGACGTTGTGGATCAGCGGGATATGCTTGTCGCCGATGCCCTGGATATTGTGCTGTCCAAACCCATTGTACAGCATGGTCGGACACTCCAGCGCTTCCACGGCCACGATCAGCGATTCCCGGCGCTCTTTGAGGTAGTCGCCGGCGCCGAGCGTCCCGGCCGAACCGGAGGCAGACACGAACGCGCGCAGGCGCAGCCTCGGCCGGTGGGCTGCGAGCGCCTCGAAGATGGTCTCCATAGCCCGGCCGGTGCAGGCATAGTGGATCAGGTGATTGCCGAACTCCGAGAACTGGTTGAACACCACGTTGCGCGGATCCGCTGCGAGATCGCGGCACGCATCGTAGATCTCCTTGACGTTGCTCTCCGTACCCGGAGTACGGACGATGTCGTCCGGCGCAGCGACGCGCCGCTCCAGCCACTCGAAGCGCTCCCGGCTCATCCCTTCGGGTAGCACCGCGATGCCGCGGCAGCCCATGATTCGCGCGATAGCGACACCGCCCCGCGCGTAGTTCCCGGTGGAGGGCCACACTGCAC
>DASYZR010000003.1 GCA_035945995.1 bacterium | reverse complement strand
GGCTACACCCGCTACGTCGCCCAAGGCGGCGACTGGGGCGCCTTCGTCGTCGACCAGATGGGCTTGCAGGCACCTGAGGGATTGCTCGCGATCCACACCAACATGCCTGCCACCGTCCCCGCTGACGTCGACAAGGCTTCCCTGGCCGGGGACCCGCCGCCATCTGGTCTGTCAGCTGAGGAACGACGCGCCTATGAGCAGCTGATCAGGACGTACGGGCAAGTCGAGTACGCCAGATTCATGGCCGCGCGCCCGCAAACCTTGTACGGCATCGCGGATTCACCCGTCGGCCTGGCCGCCTGGCTTCTGGACCACAACGATGCCGATGGCCAGCCTGCCGCGGCGGTCGTCGCGGCTCTGAACCGGACCACGAGCGACACAGGTGAACTGACCCGTGATGAGGTCCTCGACAACATCACGCTGTACTGGCTAACGAACACGGGCGTCTCTGCGTCTCGTCTGTACTGGGAATACAAGGGCGGCTTCTTCAACGCCAAGGGCGTCTCCATCCCCGTTGCCGTTACCGTCTTTCCTAGCGAGCAGTATCAAGCGCCGCGAAGCTGGGCCGAGCGGGCCTACCCCAACCTCATCTACTACCACGAGGTCGACAAGGGCGGCCACTTCGCGGCCTGGGAGCAGCCGCAACTCTTCTCACAAGAAGTTCGGGTGGGCTTCCGGTCACTCCGCTGAGGGCCAGCCGCCGAAGACGTACGGCGCTGGTGAGGCCTTGACCATCCCAGCGGGGGTGATCCACGCGGTGCGGAATGTCGGCAGCGGCAACGCGGCGGAGCACTCTCCGCCGGCGGAATCCGAGAAGGAACGCGCGGCGCTCGACGCGCTCACCACGTTCAACACGAGCGGCAGGGGCTACTTCATCGAGCAGGCCACGCGGCCGCAGACGATCGGCTACGCCCTGCTGGATTCACCCGTCGCCCTGGCGGCCTGGATGCTCGACCACGACACCGACGCCTACTACAAAATCTCCCGCGCCTTCCTCGACGGGCAGCCCTCTGGCGGCCTGACCCGGGACCACATCGTCGACAACATCACGCTGTACTGGCTGACCGGCACCGGGACATCGGCGGCCCGGTCGTACTGGGAGGTCGGACGGGCCGCAGCCCTTGCGGCGGCAGCCGGGCAGGCTCCTGCAGCGGTCTCGGTCCCGGTCGGCTTCACCACCTTCCCCGGCGAGGTCATCCCGGCCCCGCGAAGCTGGGTCGAGAAGGTCTACCCCAACCTCAGCTACTTCAACGAAGCCGCCGAGGGCGGCCACTTCGCCGCCTGGGAACAGCCCGAGCTCTTCTCAGAAGAGGTCCGCGCGGCGTTCAGGCCGCTACGCTAGTCGGCGCAGAACAACCTGATCTGCAAGCCCCGACCCGTGATCTGGCGGTGATCGCGAATTGGCGCTGGTCAGGGAGTGCCGGGGCGGTGCGGTCAGGCGTTTACGCCTCGCGTGCGTCATGCGCGAGGAGGGCGATTTGGACGCGGTTGTTGAACTGGAGCTTCTCGAGCAGGCGTGAGACGTGCGCTTTGACGGTCGCGACGCTCATGTACAGCTCGCGGCCGATCTCGGCGTTGGACTTGCCGAGCCCGATCGCAATGGCAACCTCTCGTTCGCGTTGGGTGAGGCGGTCGAGTTGTTCGCGGGCGTAGCGCGTCCGGTCGTCGCCCTCGCTGTCGGTCACGTGGCCGATCAGCCTGCGGGTGATCGTGGGGGAGAGGATCGGCTCGCCGGCGGCGACGGTCCGGACAGCGCGCACGATGTCGG
>DASYZR010000002.1 GCA_035945995.1 bacterium | reverse complement strand
CGTTCCCGCAAGCGGAATGGAGTTGGCCGCCATCGTGCCGCCCTTTAGGTTGACACTCGGGTTGTCGGTCTGCCACATCGCGATCGAGGTCTCGAGGTTCCGCTGGTTGCTGACGCACGTCGCCTTCCGCGCCCGCTCGCGCGCCAGACCGAACTGCGGGATCAGAATCGCCGCCAGCACCAGGATCACGAGGATCACGATCATCAACTCGATGAGCGTGAAGCCCCGCTCCTCGCCGTGCACTTTGTTCACGAGTCTTCGAAGCACAAGTCACCTCCTTGCGGCTACTGGTTGTTCAACATGATCGCGTATCAGGCGTGCGAGTCTGTCCCCCTCCCTGCGCCCCTCCTTTCAAGCCCGTCCGTGATTGGGAATGATTCCAGCGCTGTTCCGCGCCGTCGGATTGCCACCCGTTCTCATGCCCAACCCCCCCGCGCGATAGACATGCCGGCGCGTTCACCCGCCTGCGTCTACCGCGCGCGGCCCGTGGGCACAAGACCTACAGTGCACTTCCCCGAGGTTTGCATGGGACCCAACGGAGGGACGATCGTGCCGCCCGTCATTTCGGTCGAGAACCTCACCAAGCGCTATCGCAACCTCCAGCGGTCGGATCGCGCCGCGCTGCGCGGACTGACGCTGGAGGTCCCGCCGGGGGAGATCTACGGGTTTCTCGGACCGAACGGCGCCGGCAAGACGACCGCGATCAAGCTGCTGCTGGGCCTGATTCGGCCAACCGCCGGGCGCGGCACCGTCCTCGGACACCCGCTGGGATCCGTCGAGGCGAGACGGCGTCTCGGGTTTCTCCCCGAGTCGCCGTACTTCTATGAATACCTGCGCGGGGAGGAGCTCCTGCAGTACTACGGCTCGCTCTTTCGGTTGCCCGACCGGATCCGCCGCGAGCGCGTCGAGGGCCTGCTGCGGCTCGTCGGCCTCTGGGAACACCGGCGGCTCGCCGTCCGCAAGTACTCGCGCGGCATGCTGCAGCGGCTCGGGCTCGCGCAGGCCCTGATCAACGATCCGGAGCTCGTGATCCTCGACGAGCCGGCCGGCGGACTCGATCCGATCGGCCGCCGGGAGATGCGCGACGTCCTGCTCCAGCTCCGCGAGCGCGGCAAGACGGTCTTTCTGAGCTCCCACATTCTCGCCGAGGTCGAGACCGTCTGTGATCGGGTCGCGATCTTGAATCGCGGAGAGTTGGTGGCCGTCGGCCGGATCGGCGACCTTCTCGGCGGGAGCCGGGAGATGGAGCTCACGATCCACGGGGCCAACGGCGCGCTCGACCGGCACATCGAGGCGATTCCCGGCGCAACGATCCACCACGGCACGGACGCCACGGTCGTCATCGTTCCGGAGCAGCGCTTCGTCTACCCGATCATCGACGTGATCCGCGAGACGGGGGGGCAGATTGTGTCGCTTGGAGCGAAACGCGAGCGGCTCGAGGATCTGTTCGTCAAGCTGGTCGGGCAGCCGGACGGGGGAACAGATCGTGCCGTTGATCCCGGCGGCGGCGGATCAGGACCTCGCTACGCGGCGCGTTTTGATGGAGGCGCCGCGTGAGCGCGTCGATCGTCCTGGTCGTGGCGCGTCAGGTCATGCGGGAGGCGTGGCGGCGCCGGACCCTGCCGGCCCTGGCCCTGTTCGGGTGCGGCGTCATCATCAGCAGCGCCTTCCTTTCGTTCTTTCAATTGGGGGTGGAGATCAAGTTCTTCAAAGACGTCGGCATCACCGTGATTTTCCTGTTCGGCACGCTGGCCACGCTGGCCCTGGTCAGCACGCAGTTGTCGGGCGAGATTGAGAGCCGGACGATTTACAACGTGCTCAGCAAACCGGTTCGCCGTGTAGAGCTCATGCTCGGGAAGTTCGCCGGCTCGATCGCGGCCACCGCGCTCGCCGTCGCGCCGATGGTCGGCATCTTAGTGTTCTTCGTCCACGTCGACCGGGGCGGATCGGCGTTCGAGGCCGTTAAGGCCGGCTACTTCTTGTGGCTGTCGTTCGTCGTGCTGTCCGCCATCGCGCTGGCGATCGCGTCCTTCAGCAGCTCGATCGTGTGCGTGGCCCTGACCGTCCTGGTGTTGGTGATCAGCTACCTCAAAGGCGCCGTCACCACCTACATCGCCCTGGTCGCGCACAGCAACGTCGCGGCCACGGCGGGCCAGGCGATTTACTACCTGCTCCCCAACTTCGAGAACTTCAATGTCCGCACGGCCGTCGTCCACAACATGATCGTGCCGTGGCCCTACGTGTTCCGGACGAGCCTCTATGCCGCCGCCCTCGTCGCGTTTTCTCTGTATCTCGGCGTCCAGGTCTTCGAGGAGCGTGAGTTCTGATGGCGGCGTCCCGGACCCGGCTGCGGCTCGTCGTCACCGCCGCTGTGCTGCTGGCCTGCGTGGCCGGGACCCAGGCCATGGTCGACGTCTACCGGCCGATCGTCAACGACGAGGCCGGCGTGCCGTTCACTGCCGCCGCCCTCGTGGTGCGCAGTTTCGCCGGCCAGATCCGGGGCCTGCTCGCGGATTTCCTGTGGCTGCGCGTCGACGAGTATCAGCATCGCCGCCGAATCGTCAACGGCGATATCCTTCGCGCCGACGACGAAGCGCTGATGCCGCTCGTTCGGCTCATCACCTGGCTCAACCCGCACTTCATCGACGCCTACGCCCTCGGCGGGCAGTGGTTGGCCTTCCACTTCGGGCGGGCCCATGAGGCGGTGGCGTTCTACGAAGAGGGCATCCGCAACAACCCGCGCGACGCCAGCCTGCTGACCGGGGTGGCATGGGTGTACTGGAGGTTCCTGCACGATCCGGCGGACGGTGCGGCCAGGGCCGAGCGGGCCGCCCGCGTCACCGATAATGACACGGCGAGGTTCCAGGCCCTGTGGATCGCCGCGCACATTCTCGCCGACGGCGGCGATCGCGCGGGCGCGATTCGGATCTGGAAGAAAGTGAGCGAGATTCCGGGCTACGATGTGACCGCCCGGTACTTTCTCGACCGCCTGTCTCAACCGGCCCCGGCGGCGGTTCCGTCAGAGCGCGTGTCGGCCCCGAGCGACGGCGCCGGGAGTCGGCGCCCGTGACCACAATCACAAGACGCGCCTTCCAACTGGCCACCGCCCTGGTGCTGGCGAGCACCGTCGTCCTCGTGACGCAGTGGGCGTATCCGGCCGGCCACCTCGCCATCCACCTCGGACGCCCCGAGTACTCGCGCGTCGTCGGGGAGAGCGACGTGTACGTCATGATTGATCTGCGCGTGCAGAACGTCGGCGTCGATCCGGTGAGCGTCGACCGGGAACATTTTCTGCTGGTCGACACTGCAGGACAGATGTACCAAAGCGATCCCTCGACGCACTTCCTGCGCAACCACTTCGACGTGACGACGATCCTCCCGCTTCACGACATCCGAGGCGCCACGGTGTTCCGGATCGGTCCGGGGCGGACCGCGGGCCAGCTGATTTTCGTCACCACCACCGGACAGATCGTGCGTTTCCGGCTGTAGCGCATGGTCTCCCGAAGCCAGCTCGGCGGACTGCTCGCCGCCGTCGTGGTGGCCGGCGCGTTCGCGGTGCTCGGCCGTGGCGCACATTACGGTCAGGCCGGCGCCCAAGTCGTCCCAGGGTCGTCTGCGGATGCCCGTACCGCGGCGGCGGCCCCTCAGCCGTCGAAGCCTTCGGAGCGCACGGGCGAGTTTGCAACCGGCGCCTCTGGCTCAGGGGACACCGGCATGGACGTCGGCGACATTCTCGAGCCGATGGCCGCACAACTCGCGGACCTTCTCGAGCACCTGCGGGAGCAATGCGCCGCCGCTCGTCGGGCCGGAAGCGTGCCGGTCCTGTCGGTGGCAAAGTCGTGCGTCGATGCAGGCGAGGCCACGGGGACCACCGTGGAGCTCGTGCGCGGCACGCTGGCGAGCCCGGCCGGGCGACACGTCCCGGGCGCCGTACGGTCCCGGTGGACGCGTGACCTTGACGCCGCGGCCGCTGAGATCCGGGCGTCGCTCACACCGGTGCAGGAGTCGCTCGGCCGGGTGCTCGCATCCGGTGCGCCCTCACCCGCGGCGTTTCGCGATTTGGCGCACCTCCGCGACCGGGTTGCCCTCGTGCTGACGGAGTTGAACGGGCCCTAACAGACGCACGCAGTCACCCGTGAGCGTCGCCCTGCTGTTCGTGACCACCACCGGGGAGGTCGTCCGCCTCAAGCTGTCCTGAGACGCCCGCGCCGCGCACCGCTTCCTGGCGGCTCCCGACCATGGTAGGATGATGCCAGTACGCACGGAGGCGGTGGCCGTGGCGATTACCCTCGCCCTGTCTTACAAGGTTTCAGACGATGAGCTCCTGGCGCTCTCCGAACGCAATCCCGGGTATCAGTTCGAACGCACGGCCAAGGGAGAAATTATCGTGACACCGACGGGGCTCGGGTCCGGCGGCCGCAGCGCTGAAGTCGTCAGACAACTCGGGAACTGGGCGGAAGCGAACCGCAACGGCAAAGCGTTCGATTCTTCCACCGGCTTTCGTCTCCCTGACGGCGCCGTGTTCGCCCCGGATGCCGCCTGGGTGCGCCGCGCACGACTCGACGCGCTCAGTCCGGAGCAGCATAAGAAATTCGGCCCGCTCTGCCCGGACGCGGTCTTCGAAGTCCGATCGGAGAGCAACACCCTCACCGAGCTTCGTGAAAAGATCCGCGCCTACATCGCGAACGGCGCCCAGATCGCGGTGCTCCTCGATCCCGAGGAGCGGGTCGTCGAGGTCCACCGGCCTGGGCGGGCTCCGGAGGTCCATCGGAATCCTACAACCGTGGCGCTGGACCCCGAGTTGCCGGGGTTCGTGCTGGACGTAGCCCCGATCTTCGCCATCTAGTATAGCCCCCGCGCGAGCGCCGCCGGCCCTCCCGCCCCGTCTGCTCCGCCGCCACTCGTTCTGGGTAGGCTTAGTAGCAGGGGAATCGGCCGGGAGGCGATGGCGCGGGATGAGCATCACAGCCGGCATCATCGAAGCCGAACGATTCTACGCGGACGCGCTCCGCACGCTCGTGCGCGGCCGCATCCCGTTCATGATCGGCGGGGCGTACGCCCTGCGCGTCTACGCCGGCATCGTCCGCCATACCAAAGACCTCGACGTGTTCTGCACGCGCCGGGACCACAGCCGCGTCGTCCGCACGCTCGTCAAGTCCGGCGAACGGGTCGAGCGGACCGATCCGACCTGGATCGTCAAGGTCTTCCGCGGGGACCTCTTCATCGACGTCATCTACGGGTCCGGCAACGGCATTTGCCACGTCGACCAGCGGTGGTTCGAGCACGCCCGTCCGGCGCGGCTCCTCGGCTCCCGCGTCCGGCTGATCCCGCCCGAGGAGATGATCTGGAGCAAGGCGTTCGTGCAGGACCGCTACCGGTTCGACGGGGCGGACGTCGCACACATCCTGCGCCGGCAGGGACGCACCCTCGACTGGCGGCGGCTGCTCGACCGCATGGGCCCGGAGTGGGAGGTCCTGCTCGGGCACCTGGTCAACTTTCGGTTCGTGTATCCCGCGGAACGGGACGTCGTGCCGGCGTGGGTGCTTCGCGAATTGGTGGCACGGCTCGAGCATGCCGGGAACGAGGCCGGCCGCGGCCGGCGTCCGGACCTCTCCGTCTGCCGCGGGACGCTGTTGACGCCCTACGATTATGTGCCGGACGTGACGGTGTGGGGCTACGCCGACGCCCGGGCCGACATCGCGCGGCGCGCGCGCAGGAAGATCCGCACGAGACATGCGAATCGCCGCGCTGGGTGACCTGCACGTCCAGGAGGCGGTGCCGGAACCGCTGCGCCGGGTGTTCACGGAGGTGAACGACCGCGCGGACGTCCTCGTCCTCTGCGGTGATCTGACCGACCACGGCTTCCCCCGCGAGGCCGAGGCGGTGACCGAAGCGCTCGCCGCCTGCCGGATTCCGAAGATCGCGGTGCTCGGCAACCACGATTTCGAAAGTGCGCCGCCGGACGAGCTCCGCAAGATCCTCGGCCGCAGCGGCGTGACGATCCTGGCCATCGAGCCGTTGGTGCTCGACGGCATCGGGTTCGTCGGCGCCAAGGGGTTCGGCGGCGGCTTCGGCCGCCACATGTTGCAGCCGTGGGGCGAGCACGCGGTGAAACAATTCGTCCAGGACGCCGTCAACGAGGCCTTGATCCTCGACCGGGCCCTGGCCCGGCTCAAAGCCGAGCACGGCGTGGAACGGACCGTGGCCGTGCTGCACTACGCGCCGATCCGCGAGACGGTCGAGGGCGAGGCGCCCGAAGTCTTCCCCTTCCTCGGCTCGTCCCGCCTGGCCGATCCGCTGGACCGGTTTGGCGTCGCCGCCGTGCTCCACGCGCACGCCCACCACGGCGCGCCGGAGGGACGGACGCCGCAGGGCATTCCCGTCTACAACGTCTCCCTGCCGGTGCTCCGGGCGCAGAAACCGGAGCAGATGTACCGCCTGATCGAGATCTAGCGGGGCATCGAAGCGACACATCTCCCGGCATGCATATCTGCCGCCCGTTGAAGGAGTGTGCCGCGGCCACCGGCGAACGTCGCCTCCGGCCGGTGCCGCAGGACGTCGACCACCGGCCGCAGGTGCGGGGGATCCCGGCTTGAGCGGCGTGTACATCCTCGACGGCGCGCGGACCGCCTTCGGCCGCTTCGGCGGCGGCTTCCGTCGCGTCACCGCGACGCAACTCGGGGCCGCGGCGGCGCGGGGCGCGCTCGCCCGGTCGCGGATCGCGCCGGGCGCGGTGGACCACGTCGCCTTCGGCAACGTCGTGCAGTCGAGCGCGGACGCGGTCTACCTCGCGCGCCACGTCGGGCTCGCCGCCGGAACGCGGATCGAGTGCCCGGCGGTGACGATCAATCGCCTGTGCGGGTCGGGGCTCGAAGCCGCCGTGTACGGCGCGCGCCTGATCGACGCCGGGGAAGCCGAGGTGGTGCTCGCGGGCGGCACCGAGAACATGAGCCAGGCGCCGTTTGTGATTCGCGGGGCGCGGGAAGGCCTGCCGCTTGGTCCCGCCTCCCTCGAGGACTCGCTGTGGGCGGCGCTGACCGACGCGGGGTGCGGACTCGGCATGGCGGAGACCGCGGAAAACCTCGCCGGCCGCTACCGCCTCACGCGCGAGGCGCAGGACGCGTTTGCGGCCCGAAGTCACACCCTCGCCGCCCGCGCCCGGGCGGCGGGCCGATTTGCCGAGGAGATCGTGCCGGTCGCCCCGTCCGGCGCCGCCGCCGGTGCGCCCCCCGTCGAACACGACGAGCACATCAGATCGGAGACGACCGCGGAGCGGCTGGCGAAATTACCGGCGCGATTCCGCGAGAACGGCACAGTCACCGCGGGGAACAGCAGCGGCATCAACGACGGCGCCGCCGCGGTCGTGCTGGCCTCGGCCGGCGCCGCGGAGCGTCTCGGCGGGCGGCCGCTCGGCCGGCTGGTGTCCTGGGCGGCCGTGGGCGTGCCGCCGGAGATCATGGGCATCGGCCCGGTCCCCGCGAGCCGGGAAGCGCTCGCGCGCGGCGAGTTGCGGCTCGAGCAGATGGATCTTGTGGAGATGAACGAGGCCTTCGCCGCGCAATATCTCGCCGTCGAGGCGGAGCTGGGACTCGATCGCGCCCGCGTGAACCCGAACGGCGGAGCGATCGCGCTCGGCCATCCGATCGGCGCGAGCGGGGCGCGGCTGCTCCTGACCCTGCTCTACGAGCTTCGTCACCGTGGAGGGCGCTACGGCCTGGCCGCGCTCTGTATCGGCGGGGGTCAAGGAATCGCCGCGATCGTCGAGGTCCCCGGTTAGGGCGGCGGCGCGGGAGGGGGAGACCATGGCGACGATGCGCTACCAGTTGACGCTGCCGGCGATGCTCGACCGGGGCGAACGATTTTTCCCACGGCAGGAGATCGTGTCGCGGACCGACGCCGGGGTCTTTCGCTACACGTTCGGTGACTTCGCCCCGCGCGTCCGCCGGTTGGGCTCCGCGCTCCTGGCACTTGGGGTGCGAAAAGGCGACCGCGTGGCGACGCTGGCCTGGAATCATCACCGCCACCTGGAAGCGTACTTCGCGATCCCGTCAATCGGCGCGGTCCTCCACACCCTAAATTTGCGCCTCCCGCCGGCGCACCTGACGCACATCATCAACCACGCCGAGGACGCCGTGATCCTCGTCGATCCGGATCTGCTCCCTCTGCTCGAGTCGGTTGCCTCGGAACTGGCGACCGTGAGACGCATCGTGGTCATGAGCGACGGGGACCTTCCGGCAACGCGCCTGCCGGCCACGTCCTCATACGAAGCGCTGGTCTCGTCGGCCGAGCCGCTGCCGCGCTGGCCGAACCTCGACGAATGGGACGCCGCCGGCATGTGCTTCTCTTCCGCGACGACCGGGCTGCCGAAAGGGGTCACCTTCACCCACCGGGCCCTGTGGCTCCACAGCCTCGCGTTGTCGCTCGCGGATACGGTGGGCGTGTCGCACCGGGACGTCATCCTGCCGGTCGTGCCGATGTTTCATGTGAACGCGTGGGGGCTGCCGTTCGCGGCCGTCTGGATGGGCGCGAAGCTCGTCCTTCCCGGCCCCCGTCCCGACCCGCGCGCCGTCTGCGAGTTGATCCAGCGCGAGCGGGTGACGCTCGGCGCGGGCGTCCCCACCGTGTGGATGGCGGTGCTCGCGCTGCTCGAGAAGGAGACGTTCGATCTGTCAAGCCTCGGGCGGGTGGTGTGCGGCGGCTCCGCGCCGCCGCGCGCGCTGATCGAGACGTGGGAGAAACGGGTCGGCGGGTCGTTCATGCACGCCTACGGCATGACGGAGGCGGCACCGCTCACCCACGTGTCCCTCCTCAAGGCGCACATGGCGGGGTGGCCCGACGACCGCCGGTACGACGTGAAGAGGCGCCAGGGGCTCCTGGCCCCCGGTCTGGAGATGCGCATCGTCAGCCCCGGCGGCGCGGACGTGCCGTGGGACGGGACCACGATGGGCGAATTGTGGCTGCGCGGCCCCTGGATCGCGGACGAATACTACCGCGATCCACGCACGCCGGCGACGTTTCAGGACGGCTGGTACCACACCGGCGACGTGGCGACGGTGGATGCGGAGGGCTACCTCGGCATCGTCGACCGGATGAAGGACGTGATCAAGTCCGGCGGCGAGTGGATCTCGTCGGTCGATCTCGAGAACGCCATCATGGCGCACGCCTCGGTCGCCGAGGCGGCGGTGGTCGGCGTCGCGCACCCCACGTGGCAGGAGCGGCCGCTCGCGTGCGTGGTCGCGAAACCCGGCTGCACCCTGACGGAGGACGAAATCCGCGCGCATCTGACCGCGCGGTTCCCGTCCTGGTGGCTGCCCGATTGTGTGGTGTTCATCGCCGAAGTGCCGAAGACGAGCGTCGGCAAGTTCGACAAGAAGGTGCTGCGGGAGCGGTACGCCGGGTACCTCATGGAGCGCGACGCGCAGCGCGCGCCCTGAGCGGGCCGCCTTCTCCTAGCCGTCCTCCGCGAAGCGTTCCACGATGCGGGCCATGAGCCGAATCGTCTCCTGAAAGTCCGCGACGCGAATGTTCTCATCCGGTGCGTGCGCGCGGCTGTCCCAGTAGCCGTCGCCGGCGCCGACGATCGGCAGGTCGAGCACC
>DASYZR010000001.1 GCA_035945995.1 bacterium | reverse complement strand
ACCCAGGCTGCAAAATCATCCTGGGCGAACGCATCACGCCAGACCGCTTGTCTTCGCGCGAACTCGGCCGTCAGCAGCTGGTCCAGAAGCGGGTGAACGGCCTCCAGGTCGCCCTCGACCGCGCGCCGGACGTAGGACATGTTGTGCCTCCATAGATAAGCGGTGGTGGGACTCCCAGCGCTCACAGACCGGACCGCCACTCCGCGAGGCGTTGCCGGTGATGGTCGTAGTCTCGTGCCAGCGCCCGTATGCTGCCCCGGATGGTAACCGGCCGGCCGCCGAGGCGTATCCCGGTATCGGCTCCCCAGGCGGCGGCCTCGAGCCCTGTCAGGTATTGTTCCAGCCCTCGAAATGACGCCTCCAGTTCGCTGAGTAGCGTGGCACGGTCTCGCGCGGCGTATCGATCGACCGATGCCGCGTTGACGTGCCGATAATCGTGTTCCCGATCGTTGAGATACGTCGGCGCCTTTCCCGCGCGCATGAGCTCGCAGCCCTCAAGCATGCACACGTTCCAGCCGATCAGGTGCGCGACAACGTCCCGCGGTGTCCAATTGACGATCTTTGTAAGCCACAAATCGTGGGGAATCGCCTCAACGTATTGCACGAATTGTCGAATGCTCGTGCGCAATTCTTCGACCGGGTCGATTGCACGTTCTGGAGAATCCGTCACGGTGTCACCGTCGTCACATCCGACTTTACCCGTCCGCGCCGGATGCCGCCTGCCACCATTGCAATAACTCCGCCTCCCGTTCGGCCGGCAACCCGGCTCGGCGCGCGAGGCCCTCGGGCCGCGTCCGATCCCACGCCAGAACGTCACGGATCGTATCCGCCAGCGGTCGCAGGTGCAATCCGGCCGCCACCGCCTTGGTCGAATCGAGACCGGCAAGATCGTGTCGTCCCCGGGGCACCCAAAGCGGGAGCTCGGTCCACGGCTTGACGCCGTGCCCGAGCAAGAACGCCTCGCTCGCCCATACGAACGACGCCTCCCGCCCGCCGCCGGCGGCGCGGCACGTCTCGAGAACGTCGCCAAACGTCAGGCCAACCCTGCCGCCAACGTTGAAGGTCCCCGTCAGGCGTGCTTCGATGCCGGCGACGATCCACCGGGCGGCGTCCCGCGCGTCGATGAAGGGAATGACCTTCCGTTCGGGCGGCGCGGGGGCCAGTACGGCTCCGCCGCGGGCGATGCGCGCCGGCCAGTAGGTGAAACGATCGGTCGGATCAAGCGGCCCCGCGACGAGGCTCAGTCGCACGAGGAGGTTCCGGCCCGGCATCGCGTCCTCGACCACCCGCTCACAGAGGACCTTCAGGCCGCCGTACGCCTTCGGATCATCGGTATCTTCTCGTGCCGGATCATCGATCTCCAGAAGCGGGGAGGTCTCGTGAAGAGGCGTCTCCGGCCCGGCGTGCGCATAGACACTGGCCGTCGAGATGAACGTGTAATGGCCGACAGCGCCGGCGAGTAGTTCCGCCGATGCCCGGACAATGCGCGGCACGTAGCCTGAAGTGTCGATGACCGCGTGCCAGTGGCGACCGGCCAGCGCCTTTAGATCACCGTCTCGGTTCCCCCTGAGGGGCTCGACATCAAGGGGCGGGTTGGGGTCCGAGTGGCCGCGGTTGAACAGCGAGACTTCGTGCCCGCGATTCAAAGCGGCCTCCGCAATGTGCCGGCCGACGAACCGCGTGCCGCCGAGGATGAGGATGTTCACGGCGCTCCGTCCGCCTCAACGGTCCCGCTCGCCGGCGAAATAGTCCTCGTCGAGCATCCCGTAGATCACGGTGTCGTACCACCGTCCGGCCCAGAAGAGCTTCTTCCGAGCCAGCCCTTCCCGCTTGTAGCCGGCGTGCTCGAGTGCGCGCTGACTGAGATGATGGCTCGTGCGAGGAGCAGTTCCGATCCGTCGGGCGTCTCGATGAGCAGCGCGTGGGCGTCCGCGTCACGGACGACGGCCTGCGGGATCTCGTGCCCATCGCGACACCGCACGTGGACCGGGGTCTTGCCCGCGATCAGGGGACCGTAGAAAGCGTCTTCCAGGTCGGCGCTCGCGCTCGCGGTCCCGATCATCGCAAGCCTCCGGGCGAGCCCGGACGTCTGCTTGCGGTGCTGCATCTCTGCGGCGACCGCATCGGTAATATAGGCGAGCACCGGTTCATGCTCAGGCCGCAGGCTACGGGCCTCAAGCGACAAGATGAAGTCGGCCACTCGACGAACCATGTCGTGGAGGTTAGGTATGTCCGCCATAGGCACTTCCACAACGCGGGCGGACCCGGCGGAAGCGCCGACTAAGCTCGGGCCGTCATCGTCTCCAACTCCGCCAATTTGCGGTCAAGGTCACGCATCCGACGCTTGTACTCGAGTTCTGCGAGCACGGCGTCGCGCAGGTACGTCAAAACTGTGTCTTCTACGGCATGGTCCGTTCGCTGCTCCGCCTGCCAGATCAGCTCCGTCAGCTGGCGTACCAGTTCCTTCAGTTCCATGCGCTTCCCCCCCAGACGGGTATCTTGTGCCAACGAAGAATCGCGCGAGGCTCCTCGATGGTGCATCTCGTAACTGTAGTTCACCGTTCTCCCCACGGGCCGCGGTCTCCTGGCTCATAATGAAATGTTAATCATGGTCTCGCGCGGGAGCAGATTCGAGTGCCCGCCACCGCCCCACGCAGGGTGCGATTGCCGAGCCGGGAGTAGGAGAACGGATCGCGGGGCAGGTATCAAGAGCCGTAATGAACGGAAACTGGTTCGCGAGGGCGCCGTCCCACGATCGTAGAGGGGAAGCGCAACACGGACACGTAGGTCCCCCTGGCGGCCCCGTTTCTCGCTCAGGTAGGAGGTTGGGCATGCGGAAACGGTCGTTCTTTCGACGCGTTCTAATGGTGCCTCTTGCGCTCGTTGCGCTGGGGCTTGTCGGACTGTGGGTGTTCGGGACACTGGCCACGGACATCTCCGCGGGGGAGATTGGAGTGTCGCAATTCCTGCGTGACCTGTCCATCGCGACGATAATCATCGGAGCGCTCGGGCTCCTGGTCGTGCTTCACGGAGAGTATCTGAAAGGGTTGAACGACGAGGCACTCGCGGCGCAGTCTGTTTCTGGAATGAGAGAATTCGCGTCGCGGGTGGCCACAAACCAAGCCTACCGGGGATACGGGGTGATCGAGCAAGTCTACTCGGACGTCGTTCCCCTCATTTCGAAAGTCTACCGGGAGGACGTTAGAGAAACGACCGAAATGAACGAACTGTTGCCGGACCAGGTGATGCAGCGCATGCACCTCCCCTCGGGTCAAATCACGAGTGCTCGGCCCGTAACAGTCTCAACCACCCAGACGACCTTCTCGTTCGTCGCGCCGTTCGCTGATGGTGAAATCGTCGAAAATCATGAGTGGGTTTCGGTGCTACGAAAGATCCCCGGCCTGCCGGTAGACCTGTATGTCAAGCTGCGGGTTCGGCAAGACGACGGGACGTGGAAGAACGTTGCACTTGCCGTCGCGGAAGGGGCCGACGACAAGATCCAATTCCGGGCGGTAATCCCAATTCGGTTTCGCGGGCAGACCCGAGTCGAGCTCTGGGGCGAAGAATACGACAATGGCCCCATTCGCTATCGAACCATGAAGATGTCACATTTGACACGCGGTTTGGATTTGACGGTGGTCAGCAAAACGCCCATGAATCTCGATGCGGAAGTCTATGGGCTGCTCACAGGCGGCGCCCCCAACTTTCAGAAGACGTCCACCTCGATAGGTGTCCGGTATGATGGGTGGCTACTGCCGAACGACGGGTACGTAGTCTACGGAGCGCCCAAAGAAGACGCAAGTCACGATCAACAACAGTCTCCCGGGTAAGGTGTCGATACCGGTGCCATTACGGTTTCCGGCCGTTCAGAACGCCTGAGAGTCGTCTCCAAGCAGCCCTGCGGGATGAGGCGTGCCCCGCTAGAATGACACCGCGCGCCGGGCGAGCGGGCGACGACCCGTAATGGCGTCGCGCGCACTCCGTTGAGCAGAAGTCGTCTCCCTGCTCGACGGCCAGCGAGGGTTTAGGCTTGCCACAAGCCTTGCACTGTTCCACGACCGTTCCTCTACCCTGGTGCACGCGCGAGAAGAAAAAGGGGGGTTGCTGCTTCCCCCCTCGTTGTCTGTCTCAGCACGCGCTTGTTATGGTTCAGTTTAGCTCACGGGACGGACTTTGCTGGCCTGGGGGCCCTTCTGTCCTTGTGTTGCCTCGTACTCTACCTTCTGGCCTTCGTTCAGTGACTTGTACCCCTCGCCCTCAATCCCGCTGAAATGAACGAACAGATCCTTGCCGCCGTCGTCCGGGGTGATAAAGCCGTAGCCCTTTTCGGAGTTGAACCACTTTACCGTTCCAAGCGCCATAAAATCCCACCCTTATCCCCATACTACCAACCGACTTTGCAGTCTGCTGATGCCAATCAAGTATGACACGCTCCCCGCTTCAATGCAACAAGATGGTTTGGCACGCCACCGAGCGCGCGTGTACAATGGAGGGGAAAGCAGGTGATGCATGGTGCGCAGCAGCGTTCGCGCAAAGGCCGACTTACCGTGGCCGGTGACCGGAACATACATGTGCGATAAGTGCCATAGCAATCAAATCGGCAAGGCCGGCGTCATTGCAGCGCGATGCACCGCGCCGCGCGCACACAAGACGGGACCGTGCAACTGCGCCTACTTCGTCCTGGTCGAGGCACCCGACCATGGTGATGCAGAATAGGTGATTATCCTCGGAAATCTCTACCGCGTGTTGTAGCCACAATGGTTGGATCGTAGCGGCGTACGACCGGAGCGCGCGCTGCACGTCGGCACCGAACGCGTCGCGCACCGCACTTTCCAGATCGATAGTCCCCACGACGGCCACGCCCTGCTCGTCGAAGATGGGAACGATGCGCAACGTGAAAATCCGCGTCGGCAGGAAAATCACTCACCTCGCCAGGATACGCGCAGAGGCACCGTTACGGGGGATTGAAATGTCATTCGCCCACGTCCGGGGTCCGGCTCTGGCCGGAGTCGTGGCGCCGATTTTGTTCTGGAGCGTGCTGACCTTCTTGGGCCGGGCGCAGGTCGGCTACAACGCCTTTCGCTCGGATATCAGCCTGCTCGCCCTGGGCGCCAATGGCTGGGTCCAAACGGCGAATTTTATTGTGTTCGGCATCCTGATCGTCGCGTTTCAAAGAGGGCTCCAGCGTACCATAGCACCAGGCAAGATCTGGGGGGCGATCGACGTCCTTGCCATAGCCTGCGGCCTCGGGTTGGTGTCGATCGCGGTGT
The DNA here is from genome assembly GCA_035945995.1 of bacterium. Classification (NCBI taxonomy): domain Bacteria; species bacterium. The sequence goes on along the minus strand of DASYZR010000001.1, from coordinate 8,153 downwards.
TTCCCACGGATCCCATCGGGACATGGACGCTGCGGGGCGCAGTCCACCTGGGCGTGGTCGCGGCACTTGCCGTCCTGCTGCCGTTGAGTTGCCTCGCCACGGCGGCTCAGGTGCGGCGTGATCGCGCCTGGCGTGGATATGCCGCCTTCAGTGTGCTCATCGGCATATTGACAGGCACGCTAGCCGTGATGCTCGTGCTGGTGTGGAGCGGACTGTGGGGCGCGTCGCATCCGTGGCTGGGGCTTTCCGAGCGAATCACCTTCGGACTTCCGTGTGCCTGGATGGAGATCATCGCGATTCGTCTGTTGAGGCTGTGATAGGACGTCCGCCGCCCGGGTACGCGCCGCCGGCGAGCGCGGCGTCCGACGGAGGGGTTAGACATTCAGTTTCTTGAGCGTGCCGGTCACCACGTAAGTCACGCGCTCCGCGATGTTCGTGACGCGGTCCCCCATGCACTCAACCGTCTGCACTCCTCCCATCAAAGGTGTCCACCCGGCGTTCCCATTTTCAGGGCGGCCGCCGTGTAGATCGTCGTTCGACAGATCTTACGGAACTGATACCGGGCCAACGGAAAGGCGGTTCTCGTCGGCGACCGGGCTGCTAGGCGAGGGCGCTTCCGGCCCTGTGACAATTGGCTGACTCACTGACGGGCGTTGGGAGACCACGTGGAACTTTCCCAATGCAAGTTCTTCCATCGCGACGAGGACGGGATTACGGGTACCGGTCTCAATTGCCGGTATGTCCCCTCTGATTAATTGCTCAGCCCGAGCGGCCACCGCGTTCACGGTTTCGAACCGCCCACCGATCCTGGCTAGAAGTGCCTCAATGGGTTTCTGCCGCATCATGTTTCCTCCCCTGTTCCCTCGTCTGGTTGTTGCTCCAGCCTGTCAGCCGAGGGGATGACGAGAACCTGCGGCAACAAATCCAAACTATCCCAGGGGCCGCGTCTATTGTACCATCTGTAGCCCGGACTCCCACGTTGGCGATGATCGAGGCATCTCTCTTGTGCTGTTCGGTAGGAGGCCTCTACCGAATGTGGGGAACCGCGGCGGAAAGTTCAATGAGACTCAACCAGCCGCACTTCCATGGGGCCTCCTAGCCACCTTCAGCGACCTGGATGGAAACAATTTCTCGCTACTCCAGCCGCCGGCAAAGTAAGCGCAATCGTGTGGGATCGCCAGAAGGCGTTTCCTATTTTTTGCGGACTTTAGGCCGAATCCCGCGAGCATCTGCCGGTGTTTTTCCCTTCGGCCCAGCACGATTGTAAGCCACCGCAGCACGGATGATATTTTTCAGGGCGCGCTCATTAATTCTGTCACCCTCGTGGAAATCAATCGCTCGCCATCGATTGCCTTCAAGGGCGGCGTTGAAGAGCTTGTCCGGATCTGGAAGGCTTGCGCCCTGAGAAAAGGTCAGTTTGACCTTATCCTTGAGAACGGTGGCCACGGAGATGAGTCCATCGTGAGACCAACACGGACTGCCCATCCATTTCCATTCCTCGATTATCTCGGGGTCAGCATCATGAATGATTTTGCGAAGTTTGGCAAGCATTTTGCCGCGCCAGTCCGTAAGGTCTGCGATTTGCTTGTCAATAAGTTCGGATGGGTTCATTCGTCTACCACTTCCTTATCCACATTATAGCTGTTGCCTAAGCCTATTGCCTAAGGCTATTGCCGAAGGGCTAAGGGCTCCGCTCAGATTTTGGGCGAAGACGTGCGCAGGCGGTCTGTCGCTTTGACACGCCCCTTCCGATTTTCGATTGCCGGGCTTTCCTCTCCACTGGAACAGATGGAACAGAGCATGGCGTTCAACGGCCGCCGGAGCCCATCCCTTGATTTCATAGGCTCTCGCCGGTGCCGGGTCCAATCCGGTCCAAAAACGAACGAACGTCCGTCCGGAGGGTCGCAGAAACGTTGAAAAATATGGCGCGCCCGGAGGGATTTGAACCCCCGACCTACGGATTCGTAGTCCGGCGCTCTATCCGCTGAGCTACGGGCGCGCGTCACCGGCGTTCATTGTCAGCCCCGGCACCACATAGTGTACCGGACATCGGAGACTCGTTCAAGCCGCGCCGGCGGACCTGCCGCCGGTAACGATGTCATTGAAGCCGTCGCGGAACACCGCCACCGGCAGCAGCCCGCTCACGATGAACTGCCCGGCGTCGACGATCTCCGAAATTTTCAAGTCTACGCAGAGGCTCGCCAGCATGTAGGCGTCTTCGGCCGAAAGCCCTTGCGTCTCCGACAAGTGTGCGAGCATCGCCCGCACGGCATCTTGCGCCGCCTTGTGCAAATCGGGCCCAACGCCCGTCGTCCCGTACCATCCGCCATGATTCACCCGCGGCACAAGCGGTCCGGGATTCGCAAACTGCGGCGCGGGAATCGTCCGGCCCTTCTGGAGCGTGAGCCGCAGCGTCGCGTACATCGGCGCCTCAATGCCCGTGACACAAACCTCGCCGTCGCCCTGCGCGGCGTGCGCATCGCCGCAACTGAACAAGGCCCCGTCGACCTGCACGGGCAGGTAGAGCGTGGCGCCGCGGGTGAGTTGGCGCGTGTCCATATTGCCGCCGAACGTACCCGGCGGCACGGCCTGTTCGCGTGCGCCGGCCGGGCACACACCCATCGTCCCGAAGAACGGCTCGATCGGAATGGCGATGTCGCGCCGGAGGTAGGCCGCGTCGCCGCCCGTGAGGTCGAAGATCCGCAGCGCCGGCTCTTTGAAATCGTCGGCCAGGAGCCCGAAGCCCGGGATGATGGCCGTCCAACCCCACCCCTCGGTGTGCATGTCCAGGATCTCGATCGCCAGGGTGTCGCCGGGACGCGCGTCCGTCACGTACACCGGCCCTGCCAGCGGATAGACGCGGTTCCAATTCAGGGACGCGAGGACGGCGGCGGTCGATGCCGGCGTGATCTGGTTGTCACTCACGTCACGGGCATGGACGACCAGCACATCCCCGCTGCTCGCGTTGACCACCGGCTCGTGCCGGACGTCCCAAGTGAAGTGCACCCGATCTTGCGGAAGGTAGTGCGTCGTCACGGGGAGGCCTCCCTTGGCAGGGCCATGGCCGAGACCACTAAGTTCCGCGCGCCGGTGGGTCCTCCTCCAAACGGTGGCGGGCCGGCTCTAATTTCATGGTTGGCCCACCACTCACATCATCCGGGTCGACACCGCGAGGGGCGGCGTTGGGGGCTCACCGGGAGCGAACGTCGAGTGCGTCACGCAGCGCGTCCCCGATGAAGAACACCGCGACCACGGTCAGAGTCACGACGAGGCCGGGGGCGATCACCAGCACCGGATTGCTCGTCATGTAGTTCTCGGCCTGGGTCATCAGATTGCCCCACGTCGGGATCCCGGGCGGCAGCCCGAACCCGAGAAAGTCGAGCGCGGCCTCTGCCAGCATCGCGCCCGCCACGGCGAACGCCGCCTGGACCAGAACGGGCCCCATCGCGTTCGGCAGAATGTGCCGGAAGATGATGCGCGGCGTTGCCGCCCCCGTCGCGCGGGCTTCCTCCACGAACTCCCGCGACCGGAGCGAGAGGTACTCGGCGCGCACGATCCGCGCGAGGCCGGTCCACCCGAAGAGGCCCAGGTACCCCACCATCATCACGACGGGCGCCCGGCCCCCGGTCCAGTTGAGCAGTATTAATAGAAGGAAGATCGCCGGGAAGCTCAGCACCAAATCGACGAGGCGCATGACCGCGGTATCCGTCCATCCGCCCGCGTAGCCCGCGATCGACCCGAGCGTGACGCCGATCACCGTTCCGACCAGCATGGCGGTCGTCCCGACGAGCAAGCTGACCCGCCCTCCGTAGAGCAGACGCGCGAACTCGTCCCGCCCGAGGTCATCCGTCCCGAGGAGATGGGTCCGGCTTGGCGGGGCAAGGCTGTGATCCGGATCGAGGGCCGTCGGATCGTACCGCGTCAGCAGCGGGGCCAGCACGACGCCGGCGACGACCGCGGCCAGGACGGCGACGCCGGCGAGCGCCATGCGATGCCGGCGGAATCGAGCCCAGGCCAGCGCCCACAATCCGCCGGCGCGCGGCCGGACCGCGCTCCCCGGCCCGCCCGGGGGAGCCGCCACCGCGGACGGGCTACTCAAACCGGATCCGGGGATCGAGCACGGCGTAGGTGAGATCGGCGAGCAGGTTGCCGGCAATAAGCAACGCGGAGCTGATCATCAACCCGGCCATCTGCAGCGGGTAGTCGCGGTTGCTGAGCGCCGACAGAAACAAGCGTCCCATGCCCGGCCACCCGAAGATCGATTCCGTCACCACGGCGCCGCTGAACAGGGCGGGCAGGTCGAGTCCCATCAGCGTGACGATCGGGATGAGTGAGTTGCGCAGCACGTGCCGCCGCAACACCCGGCGGCCGGAGAGCCCTTTGGCATGCGCCGTCCGCACGTAGTCCTGGTTCAACGTATCAAGGAGGCTGCTGCGGAGATAGCGGCTCCAACTGGCGATGGCCCCCAGACCGAGGACCAGCGCCGGCATGACAAGGTGCCGGGCGAGGTCGGTGGAGGACGTGATCCCGATCTCGTGCATGCCGGCGACGGGCAGCAGGCGGAGCTGCACCCCCAACAACAACTGCAGCATCAGCCCGAACCAAAACGTCGGCATCGCCCAGGCGAAGAACGAGCCGAACGACAGCAGATTGTCGCCCCATCGATACTTGTGCGTCGCCGCGTACAGGCCCATCGGGAACGACAGCCCGATCGCGAGCGCGAATGCCGCAAGCATGAGCGTGAGTGTCGCCGGCAGACGCTCGGCAATCATGGCGAGGACCGGCCGGCCCGTGTAGTAGGAATAGCCCCAATGGCCCTGCACCAGGCCGCCGAGCCAGGCCGCGTACCGCGCGTACCAGGGCCGGTCGAGGCCCAGCTGATGCCGCAGCACTTCGATCTTGTCCGGCGTGACCTGGGGGTTGTGCAGGTAGACGGCGAGCGGGCCGCCGGGCGCCGCGTTCATGATGGCGTAGCTGACGAACGAGACCGCGATGAGGAGCACCACCGCCTGGGCGGCCCGGCGGGCGACGTAGGACGACACTAACCCGTCACCGGGCGGGACGGGCACGGCGGCCGGCGTTCGGCGCGGCGGCTAACGCGTGCTCCACTCCTCGGGCGGCGTTTCGCCGAACGTCGAGACATCATAGCCGTGAACGTCGGCGGCCACCACGTTGTTGTTGACGAACCAGAAGAGAAAGATGATCGGCACGTCCCGGTGCTCGAGCGCCTGGATTCGGTCGTAGACCGCGCGTCGCTTCGCGTCATCGACCGTGCGGTCGGCCTCCTCGAGCAGGCGGTCCATCTCCGGGTTGCCGTACCGCTCGGCGTTCTCGCCTGGCGCGTTTGCGTCCTTGGGGATGTAGGACGAGTGCCAGTTGATCTTGTTCTCCGGAAACACGCCCTGGCCCCAGCTGTAGATCAGCGCGGCGTCCCGGCCGTTCCACTGGGGACCGTTCTGGCCGAAAAGCGCCGCGGCGCTCACGGCGCGGGTGTCCGTGGCGACGCCGAGCGCTCGCCAGGACTGGGCGATCAGTTCCATCATCTGCGCGTCGGTCTGCCGCGCCGAGATCGTCCATAGCGGGATCTCGAGCCGGCGGCCGTCCTTCACCAGCACCCCGCCGGCCCCCGGCGCAAAGCCGGCCGCGCGCAGCAGGGCCCGCGCCGCGGCGAGATCATAGGGCCGCGGCGTGAGCGCCTTGTTGGCCCACGGACCGTTCGGCACCATGTCGCTCACCGCCGGTTCGGCCTGGCCCTTCATGATGTTCTTGACGATCGACGCCTTGGGGGTCGCGAAATCGAGCGCCCGGCGGACCGCGGCATCCCGCAGAAATCCGTACTCGTCCAGCTGAATCAGCTGGTAGACCGGCGCGAGATACCGCCTGATGGCCACGCCAGGGGTCCGGCGCACCTCGTCCAGCCGCGCCGGCGGCACACCGACGAGCAGGCTGAGATCGCCCGCCTTGAAGAGGTTCACCTGCGTGTTCTGATCCGGCACGATGCGGACGACGATGCGCCGCAGCTTGGGCTTCGGCCCCCAGTACGAGGGATTCGCCGTCAGCGTCACGTGATCGTCGGTCACGAACTCCGTGACGGTGAACGGGCCGGTGCCGATCGGCCTTTGATTGAAGGACGCCCTGTTGATCCCGTCGGCGGAGAGCGGGCCGAGCACGTGCTCGGGAACGATGGGCGCGCCCATCACCTGGTCCTTGAAGGGCGCATAGGCTTCCTTGAGATGGTAGACGACCGTCGTCGGGCTCGGCGTATCGATCGCCGCGATCTTATCGAAGCCGGTCGCGTAGGTGACGTGCACGTCCTTGTCGGTCGCCAGACGCCACGTGTACTTCACGTCGGCGGATATCAGCGGCCGTCCGTCGGACCAGCGCACCCCCGGGCGGAGGGTGAAGGTCCACGCCCGTCCGTCGGGGCTGACGGTGTACGAGACCGCCAGCGCGGGCTTCCATTTCCCCGTCCAATCGACCGTATACAAACTGTCGAAGACGTACCGGTACACACTGCCGGAGGCGAGCAGGCTGTGCAGATACGGATTCAAGTTGTCGGGATTCTCCGTCACGACGGTGACAAAGGTCCCGGCCGGCACTGCGGCCCCCGCCGCGCCGGCCGGGACGAGCGCGAGCACCGCGCAGAGGACTGCCAGCAACCATGACCTGCGCATACGATCTCCTCCGGCGCCGCGCGTGCACTCGCGTTCGGGCTCTGCCGTGTGTCATTCCCAATTCTAGGGTGGGCCGGTCCATGGGGCAACGGGCGGCCGCGCACGTCATGGTGTGCCGTACGTCGGTACGGCCGGTCCTTCCGTCTCTTGCGGGGGGTCCCCCTGGAGGGTACGATAAGGGGCACCGGAGGGGTGGCCGAGCGGTCCAAGGCAACGGTTTGCTAAACCGTGACCTCTTAACCGGGGTCCGTGGGTTCGAATCCCACCCCCTCCGCCAGTACCGAACGGACGTCACCGAACACCATCTCACCGAATCCTACATTTGCCTGGTCTTCTGCGTTCGCGCGGACACCTGTTCCCCCCGCGTCCTGACGCGTTGTCGCGGCAGCCCACGTCACACCCACGTCACAGCCGGTCGGCCATACTAGATCATCGATCCATTCTACGGGCGTCCGTTTGATGGTTTCGAAGAGATGCCAGTACTGCCGGAGTGTGAATCCAGGATCCTTGTGCCCCATCTGCTTCGCGATATAGAGGGGGTTCTTGCCCGCCGCGATCAAGAGGCTCGCGCACTGGTGCCGGAGATCCTGCCAGCGGATCGGCCGCGCGATGCCCGCCGCCACCTGTGCCTTCTTCCACTGGCGTTTCACCCAGCGCCCGGCGTTCAATGGCTACGCCCCGTCGGGCGAGAAAATCAACCCCTCGTGATCGGTGGCTTGGAGGATCTTCCGAACCAGCGGAGTCATGTCGACATCGCGGACGCCGGCGCGGCTCTTCGGCATGCGCAGTTTGCGCTTCTGGAGCTGGCACGTCACATGAATGACGTTCCGCCGGTAGTCGATGCCCTCGGTGCGAAGAGCGATCAGCTCGCCCCATCGGAGCCCGCCTGCCAGCGCGCCACGATCGCCATGCGGGCTACCTTGACGGGAAGTCGGTCCACCGCATCGCGGAACTGCTCGGGCTCGAGGACGCGTTTTTGCTTCGTTCTTGAGCGTCTTGGGCGTGAGGGGCTTCTCCGCGCTCCTCAGGTGCGCTACGAATGCCCGCAGGTCGGCGCGCGTGATCGTTGCGAGCGGCCATGTGCCGAAGTACGGCAAAATGTGATTCTGAAGGTTCGCCTCGTAGGAACGGCGCGTCTCGGGCGCGAGCGGCGGCGCCACTTCGGCGCCTCCAATGCCGATCAACGAACGCCTGGAGCGTCATCGCGCGGCCTCGGTGTCGAAGCCCGAACTTCCCGGCCTGAATGTCCGCCTGCCACTGACGAAGCGCCAGCACCGCGAGGCGGTAGTTCAGGCCGGCCGGCTCGCGGTGGCGCCGGCCCCGGAGGTCGGTGTAGTCGATCCAGTAGGCCGACCCGCGCTTGTAGACTCCACGCTCGCGACGCGTCATCCGCGGCCTCCAGCACGAGTCTTGCACGACTGCAAAAACGCCTCAACATCTTCCGACCGGAATCGGACGGTCTTGTCCGTGATACGGATC